>JAHDFG010000087.1 GCA_020628265.1 Pseudooctadecabacter sp.
GGCTGAAAGACAGCCGGATGGATGGCATCGACATCCTCAAGCACGTCAAGCGCGAACATCCAGAGGTGCCTGTGGTTATTATTTCCGGCCATGGCAACATCGAAATTGCGGTCGCAGCGATCAAACAGGGGGCGTATGACTTCATCGAAAAGCCCTTTAATATCGACCAGTTGCTGGTCGTTATTCGCCGTGCCATGGAGACCAGCCGTCTGCGGCGTGAGAATATCGAGCTCAAGCGCACGGATGCCGCCCCCACCGAGATGCTGGGCGAAAGTGCCGCCTTCCGCACCATGGTCGGCCAGCTTGAGAAGGTGACCAAATCCAACGGTCGGGTGATGCTGACCGGTCAGGGCGGCGCGGGCAAGGAAACGGCAGCGCGTTTCATACATTCCCAATCTGATCGTGCCGATATGCCGTTCGTCTCTGTCAATTGCGCCTCTATCGAGCCGGACCGCATGGAAGAGGTGTTGTTCGGTCGGGAAACTGACGGTCGCGGTGTCGAACGGGGCCTGCTGGAAGAGGCAAACGGCGGCGTGATCTATTTTGATGGCGTGGCGGATCTTCCGCTGGTTACACAAGGCAAGCTGCTGCGCGTCTTGGTAGATCAGAAATTCCAGCGGGTCGGTGGTGTGGATAAGGTGCAAGTGGATGTTCGCGTGATATCCAGCACAAACAAAGACTTGCAGGCTGAAATTGAAGCGGAGCGTTTCCGGCAAGAGCTGTATCACCGGCTGAACGTCGTGCCGATCCACGTACCCAGCCTTGAAGAACGGCGGGAGGATATTCCGTTGCTCGCGGCCCATTTCATTGAGGAATTGTACCAAACCCAAGGGCTTCCGTCTCGCGGGTTGAGCGAAGAGGCCGGTGCCTTGCTGCAGACCATGCAATGGCCCGGGAACGTACGTCAGTTGAAGAACGTGATGGAACGGGTGCTGATCCTTGGCGAAGGAACCGACCAGATTGAGGCAAAGGAGCTGCCCAGCCAAGCGGACGCGCCTGCGGAAGAGGGGCGTGTGCTGCTGTCTGGCAGTCTGGCGACGTTGCCGTTGCGTGAGGCGCGGGAATTGTTCGAGAGGGAATATCTGTTGACGCAGATCAACCGGTTCGGCGGCAATATCAGCCGCACCGCGTCTTTTGTGGGCATGGAGCGGTCGGCGCTGCACCGCAAGCTGAAGACCCTTGGCGTCGTCACATCCAACAAGGCAGGGGCCCGTGTCGCCCATGTCGAGGAAGACGCAGAGGCCTAGGGTCATGCGTCATAGGCAATTGACCGGACCGCACCCATCTGTCACCACAACTGAACCGGAACGATCACAGGCGGACCCATGAAGGTCATCATATGCGGCGCGGGGCAGGTGGGCTGGCAAATCGCCCGTCACCTTGCATCAGAACGCAACGACGTCACGGTTGTCGACAACAACCCAGAACTGGTGCGACGCGCCACAGACACATTGGATGTGCAGGGGATTGCTGGCTTCGCAAGCTACCCTGACATTCTGGAACGGGCTGGCGCTCAGGACGCTGATATGGTCATCGCGGCCACGCATTCCGACGAGGTGAACATGGTCACCTGTCAGGTGGCCCATTCTGTGTTTGCCGTGCAACGCAAAATCGCGCGTTTGCGGGGCCAAAGCTATCTGGATGCGATCTATTCGGACCTCTACCGCCGCGACCACCTGCCCATCGACGTTGTGATTTCTCCGGAAAAGGAAGTGGCCGAGGCTGCGTTGCAACGTCTTGCAGCACCAGCGGCCTTCGACACCGAGAGTTTTCTGGAAGGTAAAGCGCAGCTTTTGGGTATCTCGATTGACGAAGATTGCCCCGTCATCAACACGCCCCTGCGCCAGCTCAGCGATCTGTTCTCGACCCTGAAGGCCGTGGTGGTCGGCATCCGGCGCAAGGGCACGCTTTTTGCGCCATCGTCCAACGACCAGATTTTCCCCGACGATGATTGCTATGTCATGACGGAAAACACCGACATGGCCCGCACGTTGGAGATTTTCGGCAAGACCCAAGGCAAGCTGGACCGCGTTGTGGTAATCGGGGGCGGCAACGTTGGCCTTGCAGTGGCGCGGGCGCTCGAAACCCGTACGGACCGTGTGCGTGTTCGGGTGATTGAGCGGGACCGTGAAATTGCAGAAGCGACGGCGGACCAGCTGGAACGCACGATTGTGCTGAATGGTGACGGGCTGGATTCCTCACTGTTGGAAGAGGCCAACATCGCCAATGCGGATGCCGTTCTGGCTGTGACGGACGACGATAAAACGAACCTGTTGGCGGCCGTGCGGGCCAAGGGCATGGGCTGTCCAATGGCGATCTGTCTGACGAACGACCCCTCACTTGTTCCGCTTATGGGGCCGCTGGATATCGATGCTTATATCAACCCGCGGGCCACGACCGTCAGCTCGATCCTGCAGCACATCCGCCACGGGCGGGTGCGGTCCGTTTATTCCATCGGGGACGCCGAGGCGGAAATGATCGAAGCGCAAGTGCTGACAACCAGCCCCATCGCGGGTCAGAAGCTGCGCGATGTCGACTTCCCCGAAGGCGTGCTGGTGGGCGGTGTCCTCAAGGCCGGAAAGATGCACAAACCGCGCGGCGACCTGCGGATCGAAGAAGGTGACATCGTCGCCATCTTCGCCATGGCCGCCCGCGTGGCCGAGGTTGAGGCCCTGTTGCAGGTCTCGATTGACTTCTTCTAAGGCGGGGGGCGGATCGTGATCCACAGCCTCTCAAAGCGTCCGTTCTTTGTGCTTTTGATGGGCATCGGTTCGCTGGCCATGATCATACCGGCGGCACACGCGCTTTATCTGGACCAGTTTGCCGTGGCGCGGTCGTTTTTCTATTCGGCGCTGCTGTTCTTCGTCTTGACCCTCTTCATCGGGTTCGCGACGGCCAACTACCGCAGCACAATCGCACGGGGCTATCTCGTTTCGCTGCTCGCCGCGTTTCTTGTCCTGCCGCTGATGCTGGCCGTCCCCATGTACGAAGCGGTCCCGCGGATGGCCTTCCGTGAAGCGTGGTTCGAGGCGGTTTCTTCCATCACCACCACTGGCGCCACCCTTTATGATAATCCGCGCCATCTGCCTCAATCCGTCCACCTGTGGCGGGCGCTGCTGGGATGGCTTGGCGGCCTGCTGATGTGGATTGCAGCGATTTCGATCTTTGCGCCGCTCAACATCGGCGGGTTCGAGGTGCGTGCCATCCGCGGCGGTGCGCCAAGCGAGAAGGGGCTGACACAGGTTGGTCGTGTCCTTGATCCGTCGGATCGGCTGCTGCGCTTCGGGGCCAAACTGGTTCCCCTGTATGTGGCCTTGACCGCTTTGTTGTGGCTTGGGTTGATTGCTGCGGGAGAAGTTCCCTTCGTCGCCATTTGCCATGCGATGTCTGTGCTCGCGACCTCCGGCATCTCGCCCGTCGGCGGGATCGTCTTTTCGCCCGCCGGTTGGTTGGGGGAATTTCTAATTCTGCTCTTCTTCGGGTTGGCGCTGTCGCGGGCAACGTTCTCACGCGGGTTGACCGGGCAGGAGTTCGGACCCCTCCATCGGGACAGCGAAATTCGTATGGGCCTCGCCCTTGTCGGTTTGCTGACGGCAGTGCTGTTTCTGCGCCACGGAGTCGTGGCATTTGATGAAGGGGCCAACAATGAGATCGGGCTGGCCTTGCGTGCGCTCTGGGGCGGGCTGTTCACAATCGCCAGTTTCCTGACAACGACAGGATTTGAATCCGCCGATTGGACTGCAGCCCGAGCGTGGTCCGGTCTGGGAACGCCGGGGCTGATGCTTGTCGGGCTGTCCCTGATCGGCGGCGGAGTTGCGACGACAGCGGGCGGCATCAAACTGCTGCGGGTCTACGCCCTCTGGAAGCACGGCCAGCGTGAGATTGAACGCTTGGTGCACCCGTCGTCCGTCGGGGGCGCAGGGGCGGCGGCCCGTCAGATCAGGCGGCAGGGTGCCCAGATCGCATGGATCTTCTTCATGCTCTTCACCATTTCGATTGCGGCCGTCATGGTGCTTCTGTCCCTGACCGGTGTGCAGTTCGAAACCTCCATGGTGCTTTCCGTGTCGGCCCTGTCGACGACCGGACCCCTTGCCGCCATCGCGGGGGAGACCCCGATTTCCTATGCCGGAGTGCCAGCGGCGGCCCAGATCGTCTTGGCCTTCGCCATGGCCCTAGGCAGGCTAGAGGCACTGGCTATCATTGCGCTGCTTAATCCCGAATTCTGGCGCCGTTGATTGTCTGCCTGTTTTTCGGGCTGGAAATCTGGTTGCCGTCGCGACATAGTGGCGCCGGATAGGGAAGATTGGTCAATTTCGGACCACAATAACAAGAAGGACACATGTCATGGCCTCGGACAAACAGAACCTGCAGGACGCATTTCTTAACCATGTTCGCAAAACGAAGGTGCCCGTGACGATCTTTCTGATCAACGGGGTCAAGCTTCAGGGCGTAATCACATGGTTTGACAGCTTCTGCGTGTTGCTGCGCCGTGATGGACAAAGCCAGCTGGTGTACAAGTCCGCGATCAGCACGATCATGCCGGCCCAGCCCATCAGCCTTTACGACGGCGAAGAGTAACTCATGGCATACGGCGACGCTGTGGGGGACGAACGCTCCGCCACGCGGGCCTTTGTCATCCACCCCGAGATCAAGTCGGACCAGAACCGGCGCGATGCTGCGTCCGCGCTGGAAGAGGGCGTGTCGCTGGCCCATGCCTTGCCCGAGCTGGAGGTCGTGGGATCGCAGGTCGTATCGCTGCCCAAGGTTCATCCCGGCATGTTGTTCGGCTCCGGTAAAATCGCCGAGATAAAGGAATGGCTGCATGATGCCGAGGCCGGTCTGGTCCTGATCGACGGCCCCGTCAGCCCCGTCCAGCAGCGCAATCTGGAAAAGGAATGGAAGGTCAAACTCCTTGACCGGACCGGCCTCATTCTTGAGATTTTCAGCGACCGTGCCCGCACCCGCGAAGGCGTACTGCAGGTCGAGATGGCTGCGCTGAGTTATCAACGCACCCGTCTGGTCCGCGCCTGGACCCACCTGGAACGCCAGCGCGGCGGCTTGGGGTTCGTCGGGGGTCCGGGTGAGACACAGATCGAGGCCGACAGACGCGCCATCGACACCCAGCTCAACCGTCTGCGCAAGCAGCTGGAAAAGGTCGTCAAAACGCGTGAACTTCACCGGAAGGCCCGCGCCAAGGTTCCGTTCCCGATCGTGGCCCTTGTGGGCTACACAAACGCAGGTAAGTCGACGCTCTTCAACAGGCTGACCGGGGCCGAAGTGATGGCCAAGGACATGCTTTTCGCCACGCTGGACCCGACCATGCGCAAGGTTGAATTGCCCGCCGAGACAGGCAAGGGCGACGATGTGATCCTCAGCGATACGGTGGGCTTCATCTCCGAGCTTCCGACCCAACTGGTCGCAGCCTTCCGCGCGACGTTGGAAGAGGTTCTTGAGGCCGACGTGATCCTCCATGTCCGCGACATCAGCCACCCTCAATCTGAGGATCAAAAGACCGCCGTGTTGGAGACCTTGCGCCAACTGGACGTCGATCCGGACGTGCCCATGATCGAAGTGCTCAACAAGGTCGATCTGCTTTCTCCCGAGGATGCGGAACTCTATGACAGCGTGCACCTGCGCGAAGAAGGCACCTTTGCACTGTCCGCGATTACGGGGCAGGGCGTTGACCGTTTGCTCACGCATGTCTCCTCGCAACTGCGCGGTCAGACACGCTCCGCAACACTGTCCCTCACATGGGCACAGGGCGCGGCTCACAGTTGGCTCCAACGTGAAGGCGTTGTGGAAGCGGAACGTCAAACGGACGAAGGCTGGTCTCTCGACATTCGCTGGACGCCGCATCAACAGGCCAAATTCGAAAAGGCCCATCCGCAAACGCTCTGACCACCCGTCTTTGGTTTCACAATACTCCGGGGGAGCCGCGAAGCGGCGGGGGCAGCGCCCCCATTTTGCGAGCGAAGCGAGCCCCCGTCGGATTTGCGCAGCAAATTCGAGACATAGAAAGCTGTGGGATTTGGCGCAGCCAAATTCGAAATCGCGATCAGGGCGCAGGCTCCAAAATGGTGATGCCCACGGCACCGCCACGGGCCAGCGCCGGATCAAGCGACATCGGGATATATTCGCCCCGTCGCCACAGATCGCCCAGATCGTCGTAATACCGCGACAGGAAGTGCCCTGATTGTCCGGTGGATGTAATGAACACCGAACTGTCCGGATCGGCGAAATCATAAACCCCGCGATAGGCCGCTGCATGGACATTCAGGAACGGATCAGGGCCGCTGCCCAACGTGCGCCCGCGCATCAGCGTGTTGTCTCCGCCAGAGGTGGACTGGCGGATATTGACGAACCATTTCAAGACAGGAGCCTCGCCCAAAACGGGATGATCGTGTGTGGCCTCGTGGGCGTCGCCCCACCTTAAGCTCTCAAGTGCTGTACCATGGGTCTCGGCAACCCAGACCAGCGCATCGTCCAGCGCCAATCGCGCGATGTCGGAACAGGTCTCGACCGGCGCGGATTGCAGCACGTCACACCAGACGGACGCCCCGTCCGTGTCGCGATAGACCCGTTCGATGAACAGCGGTTCAACATGGGTGAACTCCCGTGCGAGTGGGCCCAGTTCATCGCGGATCAGACGATCCTGTAGCGCCCGCAACCATGCGGCATAAAGCAGGGGTTCGGGCAGATGCTCGTTCATCTCGCCGTTCCACTCGGCCAGCAATGCGAGTGCATCCTGACGTAGCCGCTGCGCGGTGCCCTCAGGCGCGGCCTCGCCGGTGAACCACAGATCGGCGCCAATCAACGGCAGGATCGAACGCGCGGTGTAGCTGACGGTGTCCAGCTGGGCCTCGATGAAGCTGTCCCGTGTGTGCACCTCGCGGGCCTGCATCAGCAACCGCCAGCGGTTCACACGT
The DNA here is from genome assembly GCA_020628265.1 of Pseudooctadecabacter sp. Taxonomy (GTDB): domain Bacteria; phylum Pseudomonadota; class Alphaproteobacteria; order Rhodobacterales; family Rhodobacteraceae; genus Octadecabacter. The sequence goes on from JAHDFG010000087.1 coordinate 6,927, forward strand.
TGGCTATCGCCCCAGTTGTGGCTGACGTGATCCGGGAAGGGGGCGTCGATAATCTTGTTGTTGGTGTTGCCCACCAGCCCGCCAACCGGATCAATCCATTCGGGGTTGTTGGCATAGGGTTGGTGCCCGTCCCACCGGTTCTGCGGCAGATAGCCGAAATGGGGCAGCCGCCCTTGGGTCACGTGATCCGCGCTGCGGTTCGGCACGTGGCCGATCAGTTTCAGGGCGACATTGTTGCGGTCGGCCAGCGTCAGCATCTGGCTCGGGGCGATGTACTCCTCGGCCGCTGCAATACCTGCCTGAACAGACGTGGCCCGCATCAGGTTCATGGCCGCCTGTATGGTCGTGTCCTCGGCCGAAAGAGCGGTCCACGCAACGGCGGTCACATGTCCGGGCGGGCGGATCGTGGCCAGATCATATTGGTCAGGGGGCAGCACGGGACCGTTCACGGTCCACTGTAGCTGGATCGTCACAGGGGCCGCATCAGCCACCCGAATAATGCTCTCGCGGGTCTCGAACGGGGCCCAACCGTCTGGCGTCCGGTACAGGCTTGCGTCGCTCGGGTTCACCTCTTCGATGTAGACGTCCTGATCATCCAGATAGGACGACGTGATCCCCCAGCCCAAGTCCGCAGACCGGCCCAGCATGACAACCGGAACGCCGGGAATGGTCCCGCCGATAACGCCGCCGTTCTCCAGCTCAAGCCGCGCAAGGTACCAGATGGACGGGGCCGTCAGGCCAAGGTGCGGGTCATTGGCGAGCAGCGTAGATCCAGTGGCAGACCGGCTGACTGCAGCCGCCCAAGCATTCGACGCGCCTGCATGGGCCCGCGGGACGACAGGGGATATGCCGTCAAACGCCATGCGCGAATTCGGGGCGTAGCGCGGCACATTCGGCACCAGTTCCGCGTATTGGGGCAGGGCCGCCAAACCGCTCCCCGGAAAATCAGGCATCAGGTCTTGCAGGCGTTCGTCGTCGTTGAGGATCAGTGAGGTTCGCGCGCGCAACACCTCTTCCTCAAGATGGCTGCTCAGTTGCAGGGCCATGACCTTGATGATGGCGACGGAATCCGCCGGCTGCCACGGGGCGATGGCGTGGTTGAACACCCACATCTCGGGCGCACCGCGGCCCCTCGCACCTGCATTTACTTCGTTGATCCATGCGTTCACGCCCGCCGAATAGGCGCGCAAAGCGGCTTGGGTCTTGTCGTCCAGCACCCGCACAGAGGATTGGGACAGCGGGTAGAGGTCCAAGCGGCGTATGAGCATGTCGATCGGCAGCGTACGTTCACCGAAGAGCTCCGACAGCCGTCCTTGGGCTGTGCGGCGCAGCATCGTCATTTGCCATAGTCGGTCCTGCGCATGGGCCAGCCCAAGGGCAAAGAAGACATCCTCGTCCGTCTCAC
>JAHDFG010000088.1 GCA_020628265.1 Pseudooctadecabacter sp.
CTGATCGAGGGGTTTGAAGCTCAGGCCGCCGCCTTCAACTGGATCTGCCATCCGTATCGTCCTTTTCGTCGCCCACAAGCTGGGCGCTTTCAGTAGTGCCGGCCTGCTTGGCCAGCTGGTCCCTTTGTATCTCTTTGGCGCTTCGCATCATGGTCTGGATGCCAGCCGCGAGGCCAAAGAAAATAAATATGATCATCAACCACGGAGAGGTGCCAAACAGCGCGTCCAGCCCGTAGCCGATCCCAAAGCCGATCCCGAGACCGGCAACCAGTTCGATCACCATCCGCCAGGCCATCTGTGCCTGAGAGTAGTGTTCGTCCTGATGAGGGCGCCGTTCGTCCGTGCCTTTGGCCGCTGCGATCCGGTCCTCAAGTGCCTTCAGGCGGTCTGCGGATGGATCGGGTTCGGACACGCGGAAAACGCCCTCTTAGGTTGGGGGTGGTTTAGGATTTGGGAGATTTAGAGTCAACGGGCAGATGGATCGTCTTATCTACCTGTTTTATTTGAGTATTTTTGAACCAAAGACGGGCAAGTCGCGCGCAAAATGTCGCAGTGCGGCGAAATCCGTTATTCAACCATTTGGTTGACGTTTCGCGGCCTTTGCGCCCAATAGGCGCTATGACGCCCCAGCTTGATACCGTCTTTGCCGCCCTTGCGGACCCGACCCGTCGCGCCATCCTTGCGATGTTGCTGGAGGACGATATGGCCGTGACGGATGTGGCGGAGCCGTTCGAGATGTCCTTGGCGGCGATCTCGAAACACTTGGGCGTTCTGACGGCGGCAGGCCTGATCTCTCAGGAAAAGCGGGGCCGTGTGAAGTGGTGCAAGCTGGAACCGGACGCGATGCGTGAGGCCTCCGTCTGGATGCAGGGCTTTGGCCAGTTCGAGGCGATCAATCTGGATGCGTTCGAGCGGTTCTTGGAGAACGAGCTGGATCCCTAGGCCGCGAAGCCGCCCAACAGGAGCGTGAAAACGATCAGGAAGACGGCGGAGAGTTTCATAGTCAACATTTTGGGCCCCGGGGTTACACAACAAGAATCGCCATCCATTGCGCTACTCTACGTGCGCCCGAAACATGGGTATTGAGGGAAAAGGGGCCCGGACTTCCCCCAAGGTCAATCCGCCCAGACCGCGGCCTCTTCTTTCAGGAATTTGAGGAAGGTCTGCACCTTGGTCGTGCGGTGCAGATCGACGTGGGTGACGAGCCACAGGGCCGCCGACCAATTGTCCTGACTTGGGATGACCTCAACCAGTTCGGGGTGCAGTTTCAGTTCCGGCGAGGAGACAAAGCCGATGCCCGCCCCTGCCAGAATGCCATCGACCATCGCGCGGTTGTCAGTGGTCCGGTAGATGATGCGGCTGTGGGGCACATGTTCCAGCAGCCAACGGTTAAAGGGCGCGCGGCTTTCTTTGTTGTCGTGACCGACGAACCAGTGGTTGGTCAGATCGTCGGGCCCGTTCGGTTTCCCGTGTCGTTCAATGTAGGCCGGCGCGGCAACAAGATGGACCGACTGGGTGGTGAAGGGTTGCACGACGTTGTCCGGCTGGTCGGGCGCCACGCCTGCACGGATCGCGACGTGGGCCTCGCCATATTCAAGGCGGAACAAACGATCGCCCGTCAGGAAGCGGACTGTCACCTCGGGATGGGCCTGCTGGAATTTCGCCAGCACGGGCGCGATCATTGGCGAGAGCATGACCAGCGAGGTCACGACAAGGTCGCCGGACACGCCTTCGCCCTGCCCTTTGATCCGGCCAGCCAGTTGGGTGAACTGGTCGTCGGTGGCGGTCGCCACCTGCATCAGGTCCTGTCCGGCCTCGGTCGCGGTGTAGCCGCGGGCATGACGTTGAAAGAGCTTTACGCCCAGTCGTTCCTCAAGCGCGTCGATGTGCCGGATGACAGTGGCGTGGTGCACGCCCAGCGCATCTGCGGCCCCGCTCACGGTGCCGATACGGGCCACCTGAAACGCCGTCCGAATTTCATCCCAGTTGTCCATGTGGTCGTCCCTTCGCCGGATGTGCAATTGTGAACACGAGCTGTTGAAACCGGACTATAGTGTTTGATTTCGCCAATACCATATCCCTGTCATCACACCCTCTTGAGGACACATGACATGACAAACATCCTGCACATTGATGCATCCGCCAATCTGACCACCAGCACCTCCCGCGCGGCATCGGCACAAGTGGTCGCCGACCTTGGTGGCACAGTCACCCGCCGCGATCTGGCCAAAGACCCCCTGCCCCAGATCGACGGCGCATGGGCAGACGCCCGCCTGACCGACCCTACGACCCGCAGCCAAGAGGACAAGGACCGTCTGGCCCTGTCGGACACGCTGATCGCTGAACTGCAAGCCGCGGACACCCTCGTCATCGGCGCACCGATCTACAACTTCGCGGCCCCTGCGTCGCTGAAAGCATGGATGGACCTTGTGGCCCGCCCCGGCGTGACGTTCCGCTACACCCAAGACGGCCCCGAGGGCCTGCTGACCGGCAAAAAGGCTATCGTCACGGTTGCCTCGGGCGGTGTGCCGGTCGGGTCGGACCTTGATTACCTTTCAAGTCACTTGCGGTTCTTCCTTGGCTTCATCGGCATCTCGGACGTCGAAATTCACGCCGCCAAAGATGTGATTGCCCAGATCGCCGCTGAATAGGCCGCTGATTGCCCCCCCATGGGCCGCGTTTGGATGCGGCCCATGACCGTCTCCCAGCCCCACCACGACATGCTGATACTGGAATATGTGCCGTGGGCGCTGCTGGCCAGCCTATTGGGCTTCATGTCGCCAAGGACACGCCGAAGTTGGGATCGCTCTTGTACCAGATCAACGGTGGCATGGACGCAGGCCACCATAGGTTCCTCCCCACCAACGCAAAACTGGACGCAACCACCGAGGCCGCCGAAACGATCAACGCTTGGCTTGACCAAGTCCGACAGACGTAAAGCACCCGCGCAACGGCCTTGCCCGCTTGACTCGACGGGGTTGCAGGCCTAAACGCCCCCTATATCCGGACAGCCCAAGCCGTCCGGTCCTTATTTGATAAGGATCGCCCCCCGTCAGCGCGTCGCGCCCACGGGGGCCATTTTGGTTGGGCGTTTTGGGTTTGAACCGTTCGTTCCTATATGGTGCGGACAAACGGCAACGACGCGAAAGGACGCGCCCATGTTTGAGAACCTGTCAGAACGCCTTGGCGGCGTCTTCGACCGCCTCACCAAGCAGGGTGCGCTGTCCGAGGATGACGTCAAGACCGCCCTGCGGGAGGTCCGCGTCGCCCTGCTTGAGGCCGACGTTTCCCTGCCTGTGGCCCGCGATTTCGTCAAAGCCGTGGCCGAGAAGGCCACCGGTCAGTCGGTCACCAAGTCGGTGACGCCGGGCCAGCAGGTCGTGAAGATCGTTCACGATGAATTGGTCCACGTGCTGGCCGGTGACGGCGGCGACGGGACCCTGAAAATCGACAACCCGCCCGCACCGATCCTGATGGTCGGCCTGCAGGGTGGTGGTAAGACAACGACGACCGCCAAGCTTGCCAAGCGCATGAAAGAGCGGGACGGCAAAAAGGTTCTGATGGCCTCGCTCGACGTGAACCGTCCGGCGGCGATGGAACAGCTGCAGATTTTGGGCGTGCAGATCGGCGTGGACACCCTGCCGATTGTGAAAGGTGAGGACCCGGTCGCCATCGCCAAACGCGCCAAGACGCAAGCCAGCCTTGGTGGCTATGACGTCTATATGCTCGACACCGCAGGGCGCTTGTCCATCGACGAAGAGCTGATGCAACAGGTCGAAGCCGTCCGCGACGTGGCCAACCCGCGCGAGACGCTTTTGGTGGTTGATGGCCTGACCGGTCAGGACGCTGTCCACACGGCAGAAAACTTCGACGAACGCATCGGCATTTCCGGCGTGGTCCTGACCCGTATGGACGGTGACGGACGCGGCGGTGCGGCGCTGTCGATGCGTGCCGTTACGGGCCGCCCGATCCGCTACGTCGGTCTGGGCGAGAAGATGGACCAGCTGGAGGAGTTCCACGCCGAACGTGTGGCGGGCCGGATCCTTGGCATGGGCGACATCGTCTCCCTCGTCGAAAAGGCGCAGGAAACCATCGAGGCCGAACAGGCCGAACGCATGATGAAGCGGTTCCAGAAGGGCCGGTTCAACATGAACGACATGAAGATGCAGCTTGAGCAGATGATGAAGATGGGCGGCATGGAAGGCATGATGGGCATGATGCCCGGCATGAAGAAAGCCGCCAAAGCCATCGAAGAAAGCGGCATGGATGACAGCATCTTCAAACGTCAGATCGCGCTGATCAATTCGATGACCAAGAAAGAACGCGCCAATCCGCAGTTGCTGCAGGCCTCCCGCAAAAAGCGGATCGCGGCGGGTGCAGGTCTGGAAGTGCGCGAGTTGAACCAGCTTCTGAAGATGCACCGGCAGATGTCCGACATGATGAAGAAGATGGGCAAGATGGGCAAAGGCGGGATGCTGAAGCAGGCCATGAAAGGCATGTTCGGCAAGGGCGGAATGCCTGACATGAATGACCCAGCCGCTATGGAAGAAGCTGCCAAGCAGCTGGGTGCAAAAATGCCCAGCGGTGGCATGGGCGGTCTGCCCGGTCTGGGCGGTGGTGCGGCCTTGCCTCCGGGCCTCAGCGGATTTGGGAAAAAGAAATGATGATCCCTACTGAATGGATAATGGGCCTGATTGGCGGGCTGATGATTGGGGCCGCGGCGGCCATGTATCTGCTGATCAACGGCCGGATCATGGGCGCGTCAGGCATTCTGGGCGGTATCGTTGATGCGACCGGCCCCACCTGGGAAAAGGCGTTCTTTATTGCCGGACTGATCCTTGCGCCGCTGGGCTATGGTCTGGCCTTCGGGTTTCCCGCCACGAACCTGACATCCAACCCCGCGCTGCTTATTGCCGCCGGCCTGCTTGTTGGCATCGGCACGCGCATGGCCAACGGCTGTACATCGGGCCACGGGGTCTGCGGGATTTCGCGGTTCTCGGTGCGCGGGATCACGGCCACGGTCGCCTATTTGCTGGCGGGCTTCATCGCCATGTATGTGGGCCGCCACATGTTGGGGGTCTGGTGATGCGCGGGCTATTTGCATTGCTGGCCGGTGCGTTGTTTGGCGCAGGCCTGACCGTGTCGGGGATGACCGATACAGCCAAGGTTCAGGGCTGGCTTGACCTCTTTGGCGATTGGGACCCGACACTGGCGTTCGTGCTGGGCGGAGCGATCCTCCCGATGCTGGTCGCATGGCGCGTGGCTGCACGCCGCGAGCGCGCTGTTCTGGGCACAGCCATTCCCGCCCCGTCCGAGCCTGTCATTGACCGCCGGTTGATCGTTGGATCGGCGCTTTTCGGTGTTGGTTGGGCCGTAGCCGGCCTGTGCCCTGGACCTGCCATGGCCGTGCTGAGCTACGGCGGTGGTGACGCGCTCTTGTTCTTTGGCGCAATGGCCGTGGGCATGCTTGGCAACCGCTTGTTCGTATCGCCTGCAAAGGCAGCAGCCACATGACCCAGACCTATACCATCCCCACCCTTCAGACCGAACGTCTGACCCTGCGCGCGCCGCGGGTCGAGGATTTCGATCTGTTCAAGGACTTCGCCCTGTCGGACCGCACACAGTTCATTGGCGGTCCGTTCGACATCAAGGACGCGAACCGGATGTGGGGCAATCTGGCAGGTATGTGGGTGCTGCGCGGCTACGGGTCGTTTGTGGCCTGCTTGTCCGATGGGACACCCGTGGGGTCCTTGGGCTGCTGGCACCCGATCATCTGGCCCGAGCATGAATTCGGCTGGACGCTTTGGTCTCCTGATTACGAAGGCAAAGGCTATGTGACCGAGGCCCTCCGCACGATCATACCGTGGGCATGGGATGTAATGGGGGTGGACACGGCCGTGTCCTACATCGACGCCTCAAACACCGCCTCTGCCAATGTCGCCAAAGCGCTGGGCGCTGTCTTCGATCCGAAAGCGACGGAAGACCTCAACGGGCCGGACTCGCTGTTCTATGACCCCGACGAAGAGGACGTCCTCGTCTACCGCCACACCAAAGGGAGACTGCAATGACCGACGCCGTTACCCGCGCCGCAGAGATCCTGAAGGACCACCGCGAAAGCATCGACCGCCTTGATGCGATCCTCGTCTATACCTTGGGCGAGCGGTTCAAACACACGCAGGCTGTGGGGAAACTCAAAGCCAGCCACGACCTTCCCCCGTCCGATCCCGACCGCGAAGCGGCGCAGATCGCACGGCTTGAAGATTTGGCACGACGGGCCGATCTGGACCCCGAATTCGCCAAGAAGTTCCTCAACTTCATCATCGCTGAAGTCATTCAGCACCACAAAAGGACTTCAGTTGAAGAAAAACGAGAGGATCTCCTAAAGAACATCCCCAAGGAGAAAATCCGAGTAATCAAAGAGGTTCGCGGCATCACCGGTCTCGGTCTTAAAGAGGCAAAAGCCTTGGTAGAGGCTGCCGGAAAGTCCATTCCTGAAGATCAAGAAAGCTTCACCGAAGACCCTGAAGCAAACGAAACCAAAACCTAAACAACAGCATAAAGAAACCAAAGGAAACCTAACTCATGGCTATGAAAATTCGCCTCGCCCGCGGCGGCTCCAAAAAGCGCCCCTTCTACCGTATCGTTGCTGCTGACAGCCGCATGCCCCGTGACGGCCGCTATGTTGAAAAGCTGGGCACCTATAACCCGCTGCTGCCCAAAGACAGCGAAGAGCGCGTGAAGATGGATATGGAGCGCGTTCAGTACTGGCTGGATCAGGGCGCACAGCCCACCGACCGTATCTCCCGCTTCCTTGAAGCTGCTGGCGTGGCCGAGAAGAAAGAGCGTGCGAACCTGAAAAAAGGTGAGCCGGGCAAGAAAGCTCAGGACCGCGCAGAAGAGAAAGCCGCCAAGGCTGCTGCCGCTGCCGAAGCTGCCGCTGCACCGGCTGAAGAGCCTGCAGAAGAGCCCGCAGCAGAAGAAGCAGCCTCCGAGTAATCGGATGCGGCGCGGGCGGCTGACGTCGCCCGCGCGCCTTTTCCAATGGCAGACGACCGGATCATCGTTGGATCACTGGCAGGCGCCTTTGGCGTCCATGGTGACGTGCGCGTGAAATCCTATTGCGCGGAACCGGATGCCATTGCGGACTACACCCCGCTGACACGATCCGATGGCAAGACCATCACAACGCTTGTCCTCAAAGGCATGGCGAAGGGCGCGCTGATCGCGCGGGTCGACGGGATCACCACGAAGGAAGAGGCCGACGCCCTGAAGGGTGTGGACCTGTTCGCGGCGCGGGACCAATTGCCGTCCCTGCCCGATGACGAATTCTACCACACGGACCTGATGGGGCTTACGGCCGTCGACACCGGAGGTGCCGAATTGGGCCGCGTAAAGGCGGTGCAGACCAACGGGGCCGACGACCTGCTAGAGATCGTAGGCCCCGGCCTGAAGGACACGGTGCTGGTGCCGTTTACGAAGGCCATAGTCCCCACGGTCGATCTGGCCGCGGGCCGCGTTGTCATTGACCCGCCCGGTGGGCTGTTCGGCGACGCTGACTGATGCCCGGACGCCGCGTGATCATCCACGCCGGCTTTCACAAGACCGGCACGACCACGATCCAAAGGTACCTGCGCGCCAACGGCAAACACATCTGGCCGCGCTGTTCCCTGACCCTGCCCGGACGGGTGCGCAAGGGCGCGGCCCTGATGGCGGTCCGTTATTCGCGCTATGGCACGCCCGCCTTGCTGGACGCTTTCACCCGCGATCTGCACGACACCCTGTCGGCCATTGATGTGGGCCAAAGCCGCAAGGTCCTGATCTCGGACGAGAATATGGCCGGTCGGATGCCAGGGCGGGACGGGCAGCTGGCCTATAGCGCCACGGCAGAGCTGATGGCGCGGGCCGAGGATGTGGTCTGCGACATCTTCGGAACCGAGGCTGACGTGAACTTTCACTTCACCCTGCGGGACCCCGACGACTGGCTGCGGTCGACCTACAAACACAACCTGCGCACCTCGCGGCTGACGATGGATCCTGTCGAATACGCGCAGACCTTCGGGGCGGCGGCGGACTTGCAGGGCGTGGTGGATGAGGTGGAACGCACCGTGACCGGCCATGTGCAGACGTCTGATCTGGCAGAGGCCACGGGGCCGGAGGGACCTGCGACGCCGCTGTTGGATCTGATCGAACTGCCGCCCCACCGGCGCCGGAAACTCGAACCCCTGCCGGTGCAGAACGTGGCACCTGACGATGCGGTTCTGGACGAATTGCTGGCGCTCAACCGTTCCAACCTGCGCGATGATGCGGTAGAGGCCGCAA
>JAHDFG010000089.1 GCA_020628265.1 Pseudooctadecabacter sp.
TCCGTCCTCTGGCCCCTGTGCCACGGGCGCACCGATCTGATGCAGATTTCAGCGAACGATTATGCAGGCTACCGCGCTGTGAATGCCCGAATGGCAAGCCAGCTCGCCCAGCTGCTTACACCGGATGATATTGTCTGGATTCACGACTATCACTTCATCCCCCTCGCCCACGAATTGCGCGCCCTTGGCGTCACCAACCGCATCGGTTTTTTCCTGCACATCCCCTTCCCCGCAGGCCACGACCTTAATGCCCTGACCCAAGCCGATCACCTGATGCGCTGGCTGGGTGCCTACGACTTCATCGGCCTGCAATCGGAACGCGACGTGTCCCAGTTCCTGTCCGCCGCCCGTCTTTATGCGGGCGGGGAGCTGCTGTTGAACGGGGAAATCAGCATCGACGGCAAACCGGTGTCGGTCCGTGCCTGCCCGATCGGCATTGATCCCGAACCGTTCCTGAACGCACCGACGCCGGAACAGGCCCCGCTTGTCCCCCTCGCCCCGACCGAGCGCCTGATCGTCGGCGTCGACCGGCTGGATTACTCCAAGGGCCTGCCGCAGCGCTTCGATGCCTTTGCCCATTTCCTCAATATCCGCGATGCGGACGACCCCAACGATCCGACCTTGCTGCAAATCGCGCCCGTCAGCCGAGGCGAGGTCGAGGCCTATCAGGACATCCGCCTGACGTTGGAACAAAAGGCAGGCACCATCAACGGCCAGTTCGGTCGCCCCGACTGGACGCCGATCCGCTACCTGTCGACGGCCATGGACCGCGATGATGTGGCCCGCATCTACCGACAGGCCGCTGTTGGTCTGGTGACACCGCTGATCGACGGGATGAACCTCGTGGCCAAGGAATTTGTCGCCGCTCAAGACCCCGACGATCCCGGCGTTTTGATCCTGTCACAGCTGGCAGGTGCCGCGGAACAGCTGACCGATGCCGTGCTTGTGAACCCCTATGATCCGCTGCAGATGGGTCAGGCCATTGCCGATGCGCTCGCCATGGACCTCAGTGAGCGTAAGGCGCGTCATGCCGCCTTGTTAGAGAATGTCGTGGACTATGACATTGCATGGTGGACCGAGGCCAATCTGGCCCATCTTCAGGCGACGATGCCGCAGCCGGTTCTTGCGTCCTAAGTCACGCTTCGTCGAATGCGCCCGGTGACAGATCATCCCAGAACGCGCGGATCGCGGCCATGTTCATGGGCGACATCCAGCCGTGACGTTCAAAATCCTGACGGGCTGCAGCACTCTCGAGTCGCGACAGGAACAACCGCCGGTCTGCATCCCGCTGGGTCGGCGTCCGGCTGGCGACCAACTCCTGTATGACCTTCAATTCGGCCGCCCGCGCACTCAGGTCCTTGCCCTCGGTCTGCGTTGCATCCGGTTTGTAGTCATCGGTCAGGGCGGCGCGTAGATAACCGACGGGGTTTCGCACACCCCCCTGCCCCACGACATAGTCCAGCTTGGCGGCCACGTACTCCTCGCCATGCTCCCGCACCCATTGGCGCGCCAGCCTGTCGCTGACCCCGAGCTTCATCAACCGGTCATAGACCGGAGAGTTACGCGTTCCCTCCCCATCATCCAGATCCAGAATGCCAAGCTGCGGGTTTTCCTTGATCTTGAACCGGATGTCGCTGATCGCCCTACCCCGCTTTCGAATTTCAGGCGTCAGGATAATGTTCGACGTCTTGTTCACTTCGGCCACGGCCGGTTTGATGATCTTGGCGTTCAGGTGCTTATAGGTTTCGTAATAGGCACTGTCGCCCACGCCCATCAGACGCCGGAACAGATCAAGGCTCCACCAACCGGTGCTGCCGGTCCGCACGAAACGGTAGCAATTTTCATATAGCGCCAGCGCGTGGCCACTGGTGAACCGCCGCTGGATGTTCAAGTTGATCAGCGCAAACACCGTCGGATCGCTCAGCTTTTCCGCCAGCGCCGGTGAATAGGCGTACTCACACACCCCGCCCTTCAGCTTGGCGTAACTGAGCAGGCTGGACACCCCCCACTCCTGCTCGCCTTTGGCGTCGAGCATATCCCACTCGGCCACCGTTTCCGCCAGCCCGCGCAAGGATGTCTTGAGCGTTTGCGTATCGTTGGAATTGTAGCCCACCATCATGCACAACGTCCGCGCGTCCATGGCATGGGTCGCCTGCGTGGTCAGAGTGTCATAGGCATTGAGAAGCAGGACATTGGACAGCTTGCGTTGCAGCAGCGTCAGTTTGCCGGAGACATGGATGGCGGCCACATGCTTTTTGACCGCGCTGCGGCGCAACGCGCCGGACAGGGTGCTCCGGTCAATCTCGTTCTCAATGTCGGCCATTCTGCTCGCCCGTTCTTTTGGACCAGCATGCCGCAAAAAGCACCCGTCGGCAAGAATGGTTCAGGTGCCTTTGGGTAGCCGCTTTGCCGTCCCGTATCGTGGTACCTTTAGGGATCAGCGCGCTCCGAAAGGTACCTGTCTACAGGTTGAGTTGCGCCCGTCGAGTCGCCATTTTCCCATGAATAGGCTCTAACACAGCTCAAAATCCGAATCAGGGCCATTCCCCCCGAGAATCAGCACCTTTGATCCTGTAAACGGGTTCCCTATAACCTGCATTCCGGCACCCTTGCCCCTGTATTCAGGTACTAAAGACCATTTAAACTATTGAATTAGTTATAGGTTTTCGAGCCAAACAAGAATAAAGATTCATAAAGACTCTCAAACATCTGGTGCTGCTTCTTTCCAGAATTCCTTTTATTAGGGTCTATGTCCTCGCATTTCCTTTGATGATGTCCGCGTTTTCCGGTTAAATCACGAAAAACATAGAACATCGTTGAGGGCACATGACATCATCAGGCAATTCTAACCTCCCCCCCTATTTCGGGATCGATCCGGCCGAGGCCGCCGCCCGTTTGTCCGAGCCTATCGACACCGCTCGATTCGCGAAAGCCGCGGCATTCGGGGCCAAGGGGCGCGATGACCTCGCGAAACGGGGCTATTCACCGGATGGCCGGAAGCGGCTTCGCAAGTTCTCCACATGGGAGATCTGCCGCTACCTGATCCCTGTGGCGCCAGCCCATTTGCGGCGTGTGCTCAAGGCAAATCCTGATCTGCCCCAGGGCGAGGGGGAAGGTGGGACAAAATGGTTCACGCTTGAGGAAATATTAACCCTCCGCTCCTATCTTGATGCGCAGGGCTCTTCTTCGAAGGAATACAAAAGCTGGCGGCCTGAGGGGTTGCCGGCCAAGGTTGTTGCGGTCGCAAATTTCAAGGGTGGCGTCGGCAAGACCTCGACTTGTGCGCATTTGGCGATGAGTGCGGCGTTGGATGGTTACCGCGTCCTTGTCATCGACCTCGACAGTCAGGGGTCGATGACCTCGATCATGGGCGGACAGGTTGAAGATGAATGGCAAACCTGTTTCCCGCTGCTGGCCAAGGACTTTGGCCGTCACATGGAGGCAGAAAACGCCCGTCGTGCGGCGGCGGGGACGCCCCCCCTGCCCTTTGACGAAACCATCAAGGAGGCCCTGACGGTTTCGCCGCGAAACCTCATTCAAGGAACGCACTGGCCTAACATCGATCTGATCGGGGCCCAGTTGAACCTCTATTGGGCGGAATTTCAGGTCCCCGTCTGGCGCATGCAAAGCCGGTCCTGGCCGCTTTGGGATGCGCTGACCCATGCTTTGGACGACGGGGGCTTGCTGGATGACTACGACATCATCCTGCTCGATACGCCGCCGGCCTTGGGTTATCTGACGATCAACGCCCTCGCCGCGGCGGATATCCTGATCGTCCCGATGGGCGCGTCGTTTCTGGAGTTCGACTCGACCGGTCGGTTTTTTGACATGCTCTACTCGACCTTCGCGTCGATCGAAGAGGGGGAAAACAGGGCGCGCCGCAGGGATGGCTTGCCCGAAATCAAGTTCGAATGGGACGCGGTCCGCACCCTCATCACGCGGTTCGATGCCGGACAGCAGGCCGATCTGGCCAATGTCATTCAGGCCTATTTCGGGGACTTCATGGCCACTTACCGGCAGGACATGACAGCGATGGTCGGGCAGGCGGCGGAGCAGGTGAACGGGATCTATGAGGCGGATCATCGGCAATTCAATCGGGATACCTATGTGCGGGGCAGGGAGGCTTTTGACAGGACGTGGGCCGAGGTGAAGTCGGTCATTCTCGGCAGTTGGTGGCGGGACATGCAGTTGGATGAACGGGAGGCTGAGTGATGGCGAAACGACGCAGACTTGAGGCGCCAAGCGCCGAGGACCTCAACAAAATCGAAGAGGAGTTTCGTCGCGAAACCTCCTCCCCTGATACGCGCCGCGCCGCCCCGATTGCGCAAGTGGCACGGGAAACAGCCGCAGCACTCGACTTCAGCGACACGAGCGCGCTTGCCGCTCAGGGGCAGGATGCGGCGGACGCCGCGCGCCTGAAGGAGGCTGAAGCCAAGGGATTGCTCCTCCTCGATATTCCGCTTGGGCAGATCGACCTCAATAGCATGATCCGCGACCGGTCGGTTCTTGATGCGTCCGCGATGGATGAGTTGCGGGATTCGGTCCTCAAGAACGGCATGAGGATGCCCATTGAGGTTTATCAACTTCCTAACGCAGCGGACGGTGCCCCTGAAGGCGATCTGCGGTTCGGCCTGCTGTCCGGCTATCGCCGCCTGCACGTCGCCCGACAATTGCATGAGCAGATGGGGGAGGGGCATTTCGAAACCATACGCGCCATCCTACGCAAGCCGGCCAATGATGCAGACCGTTTTGCGGCCATGGTCGAAGAAAACGAGGTGCGCCAACAGCTCAGCCATTTTGAGCGGGGACGTATTGCCGCTTTGTCGGCGCAGCAGGGCATTTTTGCCAACACCGAAGCTGCCGTTGCGGCCTTGTTCCCCGTTGCGTCCAAAGCGAAGCGGTCCAAGATCCGGTCGTTTGCAATGATCTTCGAAGAGCTGGGCGATGTCCTTAGCTTCCCTGAAAACCTGCGTGAGACAGATGGCTTGCGAATTGCAGGGGCGCTGCGGGACGGACAGGATGCCCCGTTGCGGGAGGCCTTGGCGCAATTCAAGCCGGACAGTGCGGCCGCCGAGTGGCAAATGCTGGAAGAGGTCCTTAACGGATTGGAGGCAAGTGACACCCGTCCGGCGCGGGGTGGGCGGCCCAAATCACGGCCCAACACGCCCGGGTGGCACGGGGATACGCTGACGCTGAACAACGGGATCAAGTTGCGCAAAGGGACGGACGCGAAAGGCTACAGCATCCACATTTCCGGCCGTTCTTTGCCACCTGACACGCTGGAAAGTTTGGTCGACCGGTTGGCCTATTTGCTGGAAGACCCCGACGCTTAGCATGGGCAGGGTAGGGGGCTTGTGGCATCCATTTTGGCGGTATATTTTGGCGGTATGTTTGATCCGGAGGGTGCCATGCAGACGTCGATGAAACGGAAGACCTCCCTTACGTTGGATGCGGAGGCGTTGGATTCAGCGCGGGCTCTGGGCATCAACGTCTCGGCCATCGCGGAAGAAGCGCTTTTGACCGCCGTGGCTGAGGCGCGGCGCAAGGCCTGGCTGGAAGACAACGCCGCGGCCTTTGAGGCACAAGCCCAGTGGCATGAGGACAATGGCCACCCGCTGGCGGATATCCTGACCGGACCGGGCGCTGCAACATGGCGGAGCTGACCCGTTTCGACGTGGCCGCTTATGGCGAAACACGCATGGTTGTCGTCGAAAGTAACATCCTGCCCGCCGATCCTTCGGTCGTGGTGATCCCCCTGATCGAAGGGTATCCGGCGGTGAAGGGGTTGAACCCCGAGATTGACGTAGACGGCATCAGGTACGTGTTGGCCACGCGGCTGATTGGTGGGGTTCGACGATCTGCGCTTCGACGGGTGGGATCAGTGGCGGGGCAGGGCGACGCGGTCATTCGTGCGGTCGACGTGCTGATGGGCGGCATCTGAAGCCCATTGAATATTCTGGACTTGTGTCTTGGGGAACCTTCCGTCGCTTGGCCGCGTTAACCCCCGAAACGTGTTGGAGACACAGCATGTCGGGACCCGACACCCCATCACAAACCGGACGCGCCAAGGGTGACCCCCTGTAGCGGTCGCTTCGGACCATATTCCCTGAAAAGAGAGGATTCCCCATGGACTCGCTTGCCCAATGGGCCAACGATATTTTTGAAACCGAGATTTACGACGGAACGTCCTTGTCGGACCTCCTGACGCTGGAGACGCTGGTTGCGCTTTTGGGCAACACCTTGGCTGCGGTGGTTATCATCATTCTCGGATTCGTCGTCGCGCGTTTTGTCAGCCGCCGCATCAACGCCATCGGGCAGAACCATGCTGGCCTTGATGACACCCTGTTCAGCTTTCTGGGGAATATCGCGCGCTATGTCGTGCTGGCGTTCACTGCCCTCTTTGTCCTGAATACGTTCGGGGTGCAGACGACCTCGGTTATTGCGGTCATAGGTGCGGCGGGGCTGGCGATTGGTCTGGCGTTGCAGGGGACATTGTCGAATGTCGCTGCTGGGATCATGATCATCCTGTTCCGGCCGCTGAAGATCGGTGATTTCGTGTCGATCAACGGCACCATGGGCACCGTTAAGGATTTGACGTTGAACTATACGGAGCTTGCCGATCTGGGGAACGTCAAGGTGATCGTTCCCAACTCCGAAGTTTGGGGGAACACGATCAAGAACTATTCCAGCTATTCCACGCGCCGCGCGGAATGGACCTTTGGTGTAGGGTACGGGGCCGATCTGGCGCGGGCCGAGCAGGTGATCCGTGACACGATCATGGGCGATGCGCGGTCCCATAGCGATCCGGAGCCGTTCATTCAGGTCAATGCCCTCAACAGCAGCAGTGTCGATTTTCTGGTACGGGTCTGGTGTGATGCGTCGGATTACTTCCAGTATCAGGCCGATATGAAGCGGCAGGTGAAAGAAGCGCTGGATGGTGCCGGTGTGGCAATTCCGTTCCCCACACGGACACTGGTGCACGAAACGCCCACGGTTCGGGTGATCGAGACGCAAGACAAAGCCAGCTAGGCTGTCCGACAGGGCAGGGGCCATAGGCCCGCAAAAAACCCGCCGCTTCGTTGAAAGCAGCGGGTTTTTGTGTGTTGCATTTGCCTGTCTTCAGGGCAGGGCGACCGGTTAGGGATGCCAGTGGGGGGCGGTCGGGCCAGCTTGCAGGGTAGGGTCCAGGGTAGGGCTGGGTTCCATCGGTCCTGCGGTGGTGTGGGGGCCATTCGTTGTGGCCGCCTCATCCTGTCCTGCGCCGCGGATCAGCGCGCCAACGAGCGTTCCGACACCAACAGCAAGAGCGCTTGCAACCAGAGGCTTGGGATCGGTCGCCTCGGGGGAGGGGGGTAGGTCGGCCTCTTGCAGGGGGGTTGCAGGGGACGGCGTGGCGGCTTGCGATTTCCGCGCGCCCATTCCCGTCGCCAGCATCGCAAGACCCGCACCGGCCAGCAAGAAGCCCGCCGGATTCTGCCGCGCCTTGGCCATCAAGGACGTCCCGATCCGAGAGCCGTACTGCCCCCAGAGCGCGCTGCCATGGGCCTTGAGGTTTTGGGGAGATGCGGTCCCCGAAAGGGCGCCCAGAGATTGGGCCAGTTTCAGGCGTTCGATCGCAGCCTCACGCTGCAGGTGTTCAAGGTCTGCCATGAAGGCCTCCTTTGAGAGTTTCGATATCGCGCGAGATGTTCGCGGCGGTTTTCGTGGGGGCCAGAGCTGTGCCGGTCAGACGGGATTTGCCGACCAGCGCGAGGATCACAGCGATGACGACCAGAACACCGCCCACGATCAATGCAGCGGTCGGCGGCGTGAATCCGGCCTGCGTCAGGTAGCCAACAGCAGCACCCGCCAGCAAGTGAAAGGCAGTGAAGGCCAGCAAAAGAGCTGCAAGCACAAGGACCAGCCCCACGGCAGCGCGGGACAGGTTCTGTGACATCTCGGCCTTCGCCAGTGCCACCTCGCTTTGCAACAGTCCGGTGAAGGCGCGGATGGTGTCGCCCAGCGGGTTTGGTGCCATTCGGGGATTGGGATCAGACATCGGGCATTCCTTGTTTGGCGTTGTCATGAAAACGCAGGGCACGCCGGATCGGTTCCCACAAAGTCGGTCAAGGGCAGGGGGCCTAGACCTCTTCCTTGACCTGCCTGTAGGCCAGCATGGCGAAGATCGCCGTCCCGCCGACGATATTTCCGGCAAGGACAGGCAGGAAGAACTGGCCGAGGGCAGGGCCCACACCCAATTGGCCCTGCACCATCAGGTAGGCCATTTCGACGGATCCGGCGACGACATGGGTGAAATCGCCCGCCGCGAT
>JAHDFG010000090.1:0-4382 GCA_020628265.1 Pseudooctadecabacter sp.
GGGTCAAGGCCTACAGGTTCACAACTTGGCCAGTCGCGGCACTCTCTTGTGCGGCAAGCCCCATCGCCACGGCCTTGGCGCCGTCAGACAGGGTCACCTCAACACCGCCCTGACCGCGCACAACGGCATTGAACCGCTGGTGCTGGTAAAAGGTCGAGCCGTTGTGATCGCCCGCCTCAAGCAGCGTCGGATCAACGGGGATGTCCATCTTGATCGGCCCCTTCGGCGCGCGTGGTGACAGGATCAATTGCGGCGTGGGTGCAGGGCCCAGTTTTGCAGGCCAGAACCGGCCCGGCCCGGGCACCAGACATTCAATCTTGCCCTTGGGGCCGACGGCGGAAATCTCTTCCTGATACTGGCTGCCTTCGGCGAACATGCACAGCTCAAGCATAGCGCGACGGTTGCCCTCAAAATCCACGATGACATAGCCATTGTCCCAGATATCAGGCGTACGGCCCTCGTAACGCTCTTCCACGTGGTTGAAGTTCTGCCCCGCGCTGGCCATGACGCGCACCGGCTCCGCCTTCAGGATCACCCGCATCAGGTCGAAGAAGTGACAACACTTTTCAACCAATGTTCCGCCCGTCTGTTCATTGAACCGGTTCCAGTCGCCGATCTTGGGCAGGAAAGGAAAACGGTGTTCGCGGATCGTCAGCATCGAAATGCCGCCGGTCGCCTGTTCCGCCTGTTCGATCAAGGCAGCCACGGGCGGCATATAGCGATACTCCATCGCCACCCAGACCGGATGGGGATAGCCCTTGAACAGCCGGTCCAGTTCGTCCTTGTCTTCGGGACGCGTGTAAAGCGGCTTTTCACACAGGATCGGCAGGGGCCGTGTCTCGACGATCTGGCGCAGCTGTTCCACGTGCAGGTAGTTCGGGCTGACGATGACAACAGCATCCAGCTCCCCGTGGGCCAGCAATGCGTCAATGCTGTCGGCAACCACGGCAGGCGCCGCGTTGCCGCCCTTGCCCGCCAGTTCAGCCGCACTTTCCGCCAAGTCGGTCACCGGATCATAGACCACCGAAACCCGCCCCGAGGGCAGCAGGTTGATGTTCTGGATGTGCTCGCGCCCCATCATGCCACAGCCGATCAGGCCGTAATTCACCATATCCATGGTCAGTTCTTCCCTAGTCTGGAAACGTAATTGATCTGGTTCGGATCGAACCAGGTCCGTGAGAATTCAACGATCGTGCCGTCTTGGCCCCGCCCCGTCCGCTCGATGTAGCCCGCGATGTCACCCGCCTGAAGGCCGAACCGCGCGTCAACCCATGACGGCACAGGGGCCACGTTCACGCGGTCCTCTGCCGAGGTGATCGTGAGGCCAAGGCTCTCGGTGTAATAGAGGTAAAGCGAGTCCGATACGGCCGCCTCGTCCACACTGTCCGTCACGGCCCCGTCGAGCCAGATTTCCTCCATGGCGGCAGGCACGTCATCCATGAAGCGCAAACGGCGGAACCGGAAACCGTTCGGACTTTGGAAACGTGCCACCTGCGGCGCGGCCATGTGATCAATCGACAGAACCTCGGCTGTGGGCAGCCCCCCGCCCTGCAGACGTTCGATCCGCAAGAAGGAGTACACCGATGACACTTCCGCCTGCGCACGAATGTAATTACCCGACCCCTGCACACGCTCCAGCAGGTCCTTGTCGACGAGAATGTCCAGCGCATGCCGCAAGGTCCCGACAGATATGCCCAGCTGCTCTGCCATCTCTCGTTCGGGCGGCAAACGCGCTCCGTCGGCCAATCGGCCTGCTGCGATATCACGGATCAGACCTTCGGCGATCTGCACATATTTAGGCAACGCTGACGCGCGTTGTGATGTCGACATTCGCTCCTCCCCCAGATCGAATGCTGGCGCGAAAAAGAATTGATACAGGATTGATGCACACAAAATCCCATGCTACGCAAGAGGCAATTCAAGACCTGCGGGAGGGGAATCATGAGCATCGTTCCGGTCACAAGTGCGGACCTTGACGCATCCGAAGTCAGCTGGTTTTCCGCTTTGTGTTCAGATGATTACCAGTTCCTTGGTGTGCCGGACGGTGCGCTGCGGTCGTCTTGGGAACATTGCCGTGACATCGTGCTGGAGGCCGAAAAGCAAGGCTTCCGCAACATCCTTGCGCCCTCCTCCTATCAGGTTGGTCAGGACACGTTGTCCTTCGTTGCAGGCATGGCGCCGCTGACCGATAAGATCAACATGCTGGCCGCCATTCGCTGCGGTGAAATGCAGCCCATTATGCTGGCCCGCACGGTCGCCACGCTGGATCACATGATGAAAGGTCGGCTGACGCTCAACGTCATTTCATCGGACTTTCCGGGTGAGGTCGCTGAAAGTGGGTTCCGCTACCAGCGCTCCCGCGAGGTGGTCGAGATCCTCAAGCAGGCGTGGACGCAGGACGAAATCAACTATCAGGGCGAAGTCTATAACTTCGAGGGCCTCAGCACCGATCCGGCCAAACCCTACCAGACCGGCGGCCCCCTTCTCTATTTCGGCGGCTACAGCCCTGCCGCGCTTGAACTCTGCGGCCAGCATTGCGACGTCTACCTCATGTGGCCCGAGCCCGAGGAAAACATCGCGCAGCGCATGAAGGACGTGAACGCGGTGGCGGAAAAGTACAACCGCACGCTGGACTACGGGTTGCGCGTCCACATGATCGTGCGCGACACCGAACAAGAGGCCCGCGAATACGCCGATTACATCGTCAGCAAACTGGACGACGAATACGGCAAGCTGATCCGTGACCGTGCCCATGACAGCATCAGCCTTGGCGTGGCCCATCAGGCCAAAGCGCGCGAGCTGGCGGACAAATTCGGCTATGTGGAACCCAACCTCTGGACAGGTGTGGGGCGTGCCCGTTCCGGCTGCGGCGCGGCCCTTGTCGGGTCCGCCGATCAGGTGCTCTCCAAGATTGAGACCTATCGCAAGATGGGCATCCGTGCTTTCATCTTCTCAGGCTACCCGCACATCGACGAAGCCCAGCATTTCGGAAAACTCGTCATGCCGGAGTTGAAAACCTGTTCTTTGCCCCATGCTTATGGGCGTGTGCCTGACAGCACACCTGCAACCCCACTCGGAAACGGAGTCCGCAAATAAATGGATCGCGTTCAGATCACCCCTGACCTCAGCTTTTCCCGCATCGTCTATGGCATGTGGCGACTGGCCGAGGCCGAAGATACATCCCCTGCCCACGTGCAGGCCAAAATCGAAGCCTGTCTTGAGCAAGGCATCACCACCATGGATCAGGCCGACATCTACGGCGGCTACATGGCAGAAGAGGTCATGGGCGCTGGCCTGACCCAAGAGATCAAAGACAAGATCGAGGTTGTCACCAAGTGCGACATCCTGATCCCCGCAGGCCGCTATGCGGATGTGGGCGGCAAGTATTACGACACCAGCCGCGCGCATATCCTTGCCTCTGTGGATCATTCCTTGCGTCTTATGGGGCTGGATAAGATCGACCTGCTGTTGATCCACCGCCCTGACCCGCTGATGGACCACCACGAAACCGGGGCTGCCTTGGATGAGGTCGTGGCCTCTGGCAAGGTGCGGAGTGTTGGCGTGTCCAACTTCAAACTGCACGACTGGACGCTGTTGCAATCCGCGATGAAAACGCAGCTGGTGACCAACCAGATTGAAATGTCGCTGGGCTGCATTGCCCCCTTCACCAACGGCGATCTGGCCTACCTGCAAGAGCGCGGCATCCCACCGATGGCATGGTCGCCCTTGGGTGGTGGTGCTCTGATGACCGAAGACAGCGCAGTGACTGCGGCGATGGACGAGGTCGCTGGTAATTTTGGTGTGGATCGCGCAGCTGTTGCCGTGGCGTTCCTACTAGCCCATCCGGCGAATATCATGCCGGTGATGGGAACCAATAATCTGAATCGGATCAAAGGCTTCTCTGACGCACTTAAAGTTAAGCTAGACCGCCCGACATGGTTCAAGCTGTACGAAGCCGCCCTTGGTCATGAGGTGCCATAGGTGAACGCGTTCGATCCATCCCTCGACAGTCGCGCATTCCGCAACGCCCTTGGCGCCTATGCCACGGGCGTGACGGTCGTGACGGTCCCGACGGACGCAGGCCCGGTTGGCATCACCGCGAACAGCTTTGCCTCCGTCTCTCTGGACCCGCCCCTTGTGTTGTGGTCGCCTGCGAAATCATCGAAGCGTTTCAATGACTTCTCGGGCGCACCTCACTTCGCGATCCACGTTCTGGACGCCCACCAGCAAGAGGTCTGCAACGGCTTCACCAAGGACAAGCACGCCTTTGACGGGCTTGAGTGGACAACCGGCGACCATGACGTGCCATTGATACAAAACTGTCTCGCCCGTTTCACATGCACAGCCTACGCTGAACATGACGCGGGCGATCATACGATTAT
>JAHDFG010000090.1:4482-6896 GCA_020628265.1 Pseudooctadecabacter sp.
CCCGTTTCACATGCACAGCCTACGCTGAACATGACGCGGGCGATCATACGATTATTGTGGGTCAAGTGACCCATGCGGAAGTCCGCGACGGCCTGCCGCTGATGTTCCACGCGGGGAGGTTTGTCTCTCTCAAGGGATAAAGACGGGGTGCAAGCCCCTGATAAAACGCCGAAAGGCCATAGAAGGAGGGCAGGACGTTGGGAGGACGCCTTGCAACCATAGGGATCGCAGCCGCTTATGCGGTGATCCTGTTCATCGGCGCCTTTGAGGACCGCCGCGAGGCCGTTGCCGATGCTGTCGGCATGGGCGACATGGCGTTTCTGGGGGCGCTCGCAGCAGCCTTGTGGCTCGGATGTGTGATCGCAGCCCGCCCCGCCGCCCAAGCCCATTCGGCCATCAACGAAACCCTCCACCCGATCGGAAAATGGATTTCCATCTTCGCGCTGATCTTCATGGTCTGCTTCATCCTGTTGCAGGTCGTCATGCGCTACGTCTTCAATGATGCCCCCAACTGGACCGAAGAAGCCGCCCGTTTCGGGATGCTCTGGCTTGTTGGCCTCATGGCCCCCATCGCCTACCGCCACGGCGGGTTCGTAGCGATCGACATGCTGGAACGCGCGCTGAGCGAGCGGCTTGCGGCCCTGCTAACGCTAGTCTTGCTGGCCATGTCCTTCGCCGTGCTGCTGGTGATGTGGGACAAAGGTCTGAACAACCACGTCGACAGCCTGTCAGGCCGCGGCTGTTCGTCGACCCTGCGCTGGCCCTTCGGGATCGAGATCGGCAAATGCGGCGCGAAGTTCAGCAACTACTACCAATATCTGGCGCTGTGGGTCGGGGTGAACCTGCTGATCCTCGTCTGCGTGGAACTGATCCTGCGGCAGGGCCTAAAACTGGTGGGCCGTGACGCGGGGCTGACACCGCTTGGCGAAGACGAAGTGGGGAGTGCATCGTAATGCTGATCTGGTTCCTGCCCCTCTTCCTTGGCATCCTGATGATCGGCACGCCGGTCGTATTTGCCCTGCTCTTTGCGCCCGGTTTCATGACATGGGCCACCGGCAACGAACGCGACCTCGCGATCCTCTATCGCAACGTCTACACCGGCATCGACAGCTTCCCGCTGATGGCGCTGCCGTTCTTCATGCTGGCGGGCGAGATCATGAACCGCGGCGGGATCACGACCCGCCTCGTGGAATTCTCTCAAGCCTTCATGGGCCACCTGCGCGGTGGTCTGGCGCAGGTGAACATCCTGTCATCGATCCTCTTCGCGGGGCTGTCTGGCTCGGCTGTGGCCGATACCTCTGCCCTTGGGTCCACGTTGATCCCCGCGATGGAAAAGAACGGCTACACCCGCAAGTTCGCGGCGGCCATCACCGCGGCCTCTTCCGTCATCGGCCCGATCATCCCGCCCTCGGGCATCATGATCATCTACGCCTATGTCATGGGCGAAAGCGTGGCAGCCCTGTTCCTTGCGGGCATCGTGCCGGGCGTGTTGGTGGGCGTGGGCCTGATGGTCATGGTTCGGCTTATGGCCGACCGCTACGACCTGCCCAAGGCAGAACGGATCGTCACGAAGAACCAGTCGATCACCCGCGTGGAAAGCGTCCTCAGCTTCATCCTTTTGCGCATCAACTTCATGGGCATCTTCTGGGCCATCTTCCGGCTGGGATCCTCCATCGCCGGCGTGGAACGCCCTGAAGGCGCGATGCTTTGGGGCACGCTCGCCATCCTGCTGATCCTCGCGCATTTCTTTCTTGTCTGGATGCGCGGGCAAGTCAGCCACGATTTCCGCGTGGTCTGCAAAAAAGCCGTGGCCCCGCTGCAAACGCCGGTCATCATTCTGGGCGGCATCCTGATTGGCATCATGACCCCGACCGAGGCTTCGACCATCGCCGTGGCCTACGCCCTTCTGGTCAGTGTCTTCGTCCTGCGGTCCATGACATGGGGCGACTTCTTTGACGTGCTGCAACGCTCTGCCCTCGCCTCGGCCGCCGTGCTGTTGCTGGTGGGCGCAGCCGTAGCATTCAAGACCATCGTTGCGACCTCAGGTGCGGCGACGACAATGGCGGACGTCATCCTCGGGCTGTCGGAAAACCCGCTGATCCTGCTGTTCCTGATCAACATCCTGCTTTTCATTGTGGGCATGTTTTTGGACGCAGGCCCCGCGATCATCATCCTTGGGCCCATCCTTGGCCCCATCTTTACGGACATCGGCGTGCACCCTGTGCACTTTGCCATCATCATGTCCGTGAACCTGACCGTGGGGCTGGCGACGCCGCCCATGGGCCTTGTCCTCTTCGTGGCCTCAACGGTCAGTCGGGAAAAGGTCGAAACCATTGCACGCGCGATCCTGCCGTTCCTTGCGGTGGAAATCCTCGTGATCTTCCTGATCACCTATTTCCCCCAGATCAGCATGA
>JAHDFG010000090.1:6996-8285 GCA_020628265.1 Pseudooctadecabacter sp.
GCGGTGGAAATCCTCGTGATCTTCCTGATCACCTATTTCCCCCAGATCAGCATGACCGTTCCTTATCTTGCGGACTTCCTCGGGTGCCCGCCAGACATCGGCTACATGGCTTGCATTAGCCCTGAGCCACCTACAAACTGACTTCATATAAGGGAGGAAAACCAACAATGATGAAGTATCTCGCAACCGCCGGCATGATCGCCGCATACACGCTGGCCGGCACCCCTGCCGTCCACGCAGATGGCCACGCCATCACGCTGCGCGCCACGGCAAACTCCAACGAAAACGACGAAGACTATGACGGTCTGATCGTGTTCAAGAACTACGTCGAAGCGGCCTCCAACGGTGCCATCAACGTGGAACTCTTCATCGGCACGCAGCTGTGCTCCACCGGTGCGGAATGCCTCGAAGGTGTCTCTGAAGGCTCCATCGACATTTACATCTCCACCTCCGGCGGTGCGGCTGGCATCTTCCCTTACGTTCAGGTCCTCGACCTGCCGTATCTGATGGCTGATGACCGCGTGGCAGAAGCCGTGCTGCAGGGTGACTTCGTGCGCACCATGCGCGACATGGCGCTGGAAACTTCCGACGACACGATCCGTCTGATGACCATCGGTAACACCGGCGGCTGGCGCAACTTTGCCAACACGCAGCGCACGATCCAGACCCCTGCCGACATGGAAGGCCTGAAGATCCGTACTGTTGTGGCCGACCTGCCGCAGGAACTGGTCCGCGCCCTGGGCGCCTCCCCGACCCCGATCCCGTGGCCGGAACTCTTCACGTCTTTCCAGACGGGCGTTGTTGACGGTTCCAAGAACGGCATCACCGACATCATGGGCATGAAGTTCCCTGATGCGGGTCTGCAGTACGTCACGCTGGACGGCCACGCCTACATGGGTGCGCTGTGGTGGATGAACAACGAAACCTTCATGGGTATGGACGAAGCAAACCGCCGCGTCATCGTGGACGGCTTCTATGCGCTGCAGCAGGCAACCTTCGCCTCGCCCAAGCGGAACTCCATCCAGGCCTACGCTGACTTCGTGGCCGGTGGCGGCACCCTCTATGTGCCGACACCTGAAGAAAAGGCGATGTTCGCCGAGGCCGCAGCGCCTGTGCAGGACTGGTTCCGTGCCAACGTGGACGGCGGTGACCAGATCCTCGACGCGCTCATCGAAGCCGTGGCCGAGGTCGAAGCCGACATGTCCGCCGCTTATGAGGCCGACCTGAACTAATCAGGCGAAACCTGACAAACACGAAAGGCCGCGTTCGCAAGAGCGCGGCCTTTTTCT
>JAHDFG010000091.1 GCA_020628265.1 Pseudooctadecabacter sp.
CCTTGTGGCCCACGACGCCAAGAAAGACGTGCTCGTGACTTGGGCCGCGCGCCATTCGGTGGAACTGGGGGCGTTTGACCTCTATGCGACGGGAACAACCGGCGGACGGCTGACCGACGGCGCGGGCCTCACGCTGACGCGACTTCTGAGCGGGCCACTTGGGGGCGATGCGCAACTGGGCGCGATGATCGCCGAAGGTGCGCTCGACGGGCTGATCTTCTTCATCGACCCGATGACCGCGGTGCCCCACGACGTGGACGTCAAATCCCTACTGCGGCTGGCCATTCTATACGACACCCCGCTGGCGGTGAACGAGGCCTCGGCCACGGCGATCCTGACATCCATGTGCGAAGGGTAGGCCATGCAGATCGACCTGAACGCTGATCTGGGGGAGGGGTTTGGCCCATGGTCCATGGGGGACGACGCCGCGATGATGCGGATCGTGACCTCTGCCAACGTGGCCTGTGGCGGCCACGCCAGTGATCCCGAAACCATGTATCAGACCCTGCAAATGGCCCGCGTGAGCGGCGTCACCGTGGGCGCGCACCCTGGGTTTGCGGACCGAGAGGGCTTCGGCCGCCGCCTGATCCCCATGACACCGGATGAGATCGGCCGCATGTGCGCCGCCCAAATCGGCGCGTTACAGGGCATCGCCGCGCAAGTGGGCGTTGCCGTCTCTTACGTCAAACCCCACGGCGCGCTGGGCAATCTGGCCGCCCGTGACCGCGCCGTGGCCGATGCCATCGTCACCGCCACCCGCGCGATTGACGCGACCCTCGCCATGCTCGCCATTTCCGGCACCGAAGGTGAACATGCCGCCCGCGCCGCAGGCTCCCCCGTTTATTCCGAAATCTTCGCCGACCGTGGCTACCTGCCCAGCGGCCAGCTGGTCCCTCGCGACCAAGACGGGGCGATGATCCATGATGCGGGCGAAGCCACCGACCGCCTGCTCGCCTTTCTTGAGACAGGCCTTATGCCCACTGTGGGCGGCGATCCCATCCCCCTTGCAGCCCACTCCGTCTGCGTGCACGGCGATGGCCCCGACGCCGTGGCCATGGCCCGTGACATCCGCACCCGTCTGACGGCGCAACGCGTCACCGTACGCAGCTTTCTAGAGGCCTAGCCCATGCAGGCGACCTTCAGGGCCGTGGCCGATACCGGCCTTCTGGTGTCGCTCGCGACCGATCTTGACCCCGCCGCCCACGCCGCTGTCACAGCCCTCGATCGCGCTCTGGCCGCCGCGCCGCCGGACGGCCTGCAAGAAACCGTACCCGCCCTCGTGAACCTCATGGTCGTCTTCGATCCCCTGATCACCGACGCCGCCACCCTGCAGGCCCAGATCGAACCGCGCCTTGCCGCGCTCGATCCCACCCCGGCGCAAGGGCGCGAGGTCACAGTCGAGGTCTGCTACGATCCCCCCTTTGCCCCCGACCTCGCCCCCGTCGCCGCAGCCAAGGGCCTGTCTGAGGAAGCGGTCATAAACGCCCATCTGGCTGGCGAATACGATGTGCTGATGTTCGGCTTCGCCCCGGGCTACGGCTATCTGGGCGGGGTGCCCGACACCATCGCCGTGCCCCGCAAACCGACCCCCGTACGCGATGTGCCCGCCGGCAGCGTCATCATCGCAGGACCGCAGTGCCTGATCACCACCCTGACCATGCCCACCGGTTGGTCCATCATCGGGCGGTCCCCCACACCCATTCTGACCGGCAACGCCGATGCGCCAACCCTGTTCGATGTCGGCGACCGCGTCCGCTTTACCCGCGTGAGCGCCGATCGTTTGGGGGTCGCGGATGACTGATGCGACCCTCTCCATCCGCTTTGCAGGCCCCATGGTCAGCCTTCAGGACGCAGGCCGCACCGGTGGCTTGCGCTTTGGCGTTTCGCCCTCTGGCCCCATGGATCGCATAGGCTTCGCCGCCGCGCACGCCGCCCTCGGCCAGCCGCCCTCAACGGCGATCGAGGTCTCTCTGGGCGGTGTGTCCCTGACCACGGACACCCCCCTGACCTGCGCTGTGGCGGGGGGCGACTTCGATATTGATCTGGCGGGTCAACGCTATCAGGGCGGTCAGGTCCTGACCTTGCGGGCGGGGGACACCCTGACTCTACGCGCTGGACGCGCGGGCAGTTGGGCCTATCTGGCCGTCGCCGGTGATCTGGATGCGCCGAAATGGATGGGCAGCACCGCAACCCACGCGCCCTCGGGCTTTGGCGGCGGGCTGATAAGCAGCGGCCAAAAGCTGCGGGTGACCTCCCCCGCCGTTCGCGACAGCCGTCTGGGAGCGATCCCCGCGTTTACGGGCCACGACACCGGCCCGATCCGCGCGGTCATGGGCCCGCAGGACCAGCATTTCGAAGACGCGGCCCTCAGCCTTTTTGCGACCACGACCTACCGTGTCGGGACCGCCTACGACCGGATGGGCATGCGTCTGGACGGGCCTCCCCTTGCCCTCAAATCCGCCCTCTCGATCCCGTCCGAGCCGATCCTGCGCGGGTCCGTGCAGGTCTCAGGCGACGGCGTGCCGACCGTCCTTCTTGCCGATCACCAGTCCACGGGCGGCTATCCCAAGATCGCCACAGTCGTCTCGTGCGATACCGACAGGCTGACCCAATACCGCAGCGGCGATAGGGTCGCGTTCACCCCTGTTTCCGCCGAGGAAGCCACCGCACAGACCCGTGCGTTTGCGGATCGCTGTTCCAGCTACCTTTCGCAGATCGCCGAGGATCGCGGCACACTGGCCGACCGGCTGATGCGAGAGAACCTGATCCACGGTTTGCTTACGGATGATGAGGATTAGGCAGGACCGCACCTTCATACGTCGCACGATCCATGGGCAAACCCGTCAATTGTCGACGCCGAAAGCGGCAATTTTTAAAGGACGGGCGGCAGACATGAGTCCAATAAAGTGAACCCGATAGGGCCAATAAAGATAAATGATTTGACGTGAGGTAGACTGCCTTCCTAGGCTGAGACCGCACAAAGCATAAGGTCCACTGCTCGGGCCTTCCATAAGTTGCGACAGCAACAACATCACAACAGGGGATCACATATGATCAAGAAAACAGCTTCCGCCCTCGCACTCGGCGCTGTTGCCGCACTCAGCGGCACGACGGCTATGGCCGACGGCCACGCCATCACCGTGGGCTACTTCCTCGAATGGCCGATGCCGTTCCAGTTCGCCAAGGTCAACGGCACCTACGAAGAAGCCTTGGGCATGGAAATCAACTGGGTGTCCTTCGACACCGGTACCGCGATGTCCGCTGCGATGGCCTCCGGCGACGTTCAGCTGAGCGTTTCCCAAGGTGTGCCGCCCTTCGTGGTCGCAACCTCCGCCGGTCAGGACCTGCAGATGCTCGACGTGGCTGTGTCCTACGCGGACAACGACAACTGCGTTGTGCGTTCCGATCTGGAAATCGACGCTGAAACCGCTGGCGATCTGGCTGGTTCCAAGGTTGCTGTTCCGCTCGGCACCGCTGCGCACTACGGCTTCCTGCGCCAGATGGACCACTTCGGTGTGGACCTCGCGTCCCTCGAAATCGTTGACATGGCTCCGCCCGATGGCGCCGCTGCCATCGCTCAGGGCTCCGTTGACATGATGTGCGGCTGGGGCGGTTCCCTGCGTCGCGCGCTTGAGCACGGCAACACCCTGCTGACCGGCGCTGAAAAGACCGAACTGGGCATCCTCGTGTTTGACGTGACCTCCGCACCCACCGCTTGGGTTGCCGAGAACGAAGAAACCGTGGCCAAGTTCCTCGCCGTGACGGCTGAAGCCAACGCCATGTGGAACGCAGGCGACATGGCAGACGAAATGCTGCCCGTCATCGCACAGGACGCCGGTATGGACGTCGACGCGACCGCTGCCACCATGGCAACCTTCGTCTTCCCATCCGTCGAAGAACAGCTGGGCGACGCATGGCTCGGCGCTGCTGCCCCGTCCTTCCTGAAAGGCGTGGCTGATGTGTTCGTTGCTGCAGGCTCCATCGACGGTGCTCTGGACAGCTACGAAGGCAACATCAACACCGGCCCGCTGGCCGCTGGCGATATGTAAGACAATCAGGCAAGAGGCCGCGCCCCGTGCGGCCTCTTGCACACCCGTACCGACCAACCACCCAAAATTCTCATTCTTTCAGCGGGGGCCCCAATGTCAGGATTGGCCATCGACAACATTTCTATGCGGTTTGACCTGCCAAACGGCGGTCACGTGCAGGCGCTTCAGGACGTCACCCTCGACATCAAAGAGGGAGAGATCATGTCCGTCCTCGGCCCTTCGGGCTGTGGCAAGACCACCTTGCTCAATATCGTCGCGGGCTTTCTGGCCCCCACAGGCGGCGAGACGCGCGTGAACGGCCACAAGGTCGAAGGGCCGGACGCCGAACGCGGCATGGTCTTCCAGCAAGGCGCTTTGTTTGAATGGATGTCGGTGCGTGACAACGTCAGCTTCGGGCCGCGCATGGCTGGCAAACGCAAGTCCGACTACATGGGCAACGTCGACCACTTCCTCGACATCGTGGGCCTGCAGGACTTCAAGGAAAAGATGGTCTATGAACTCTCCGGCGGGATGCAGCAGCGTGTGGCACTGGCCCGCTGCCTTGCCAACGACCCCGACGTGATCCTGATGGACGAACCGCTGGGCGCGCTCGACGCGCTGACCCGCGAAAAGATGCAATCGCTTGTCCTCAAACTCTGGAAAGAGACGGGCAAGACGATCATCCTGATCACCCACTCCATTGATGAGGCCTTGCTGCTGGGCGAACGCGTCCTCGTCATGGCCCCGCGCCCCGGTCGCATCCACAAGGAATACCGCCTGCCCTTCGCCGAAATGGGCGTCGGTGCCGACCTGCGCGAGGTCAAGGAACACCCCGATTACGCGCCAACCCGCGAAGAAATCCTAGGTATGATCTGGGACATGGAAGAAGAGATTATGGGCCGTACCGAGGGGGAGGGATAAGACCATGACGACCGTTAACCTGCTGTGCACCTTCGAACGTCTGGGCGAGACCCAGACCGAACTCCGCGCAACTCCCGTCCCCGAAGGCCAGATCGTCGGCGAAACTTTCACCCCCGCCGAGGGCTGTGAGGTCGCCACAGGGTGGGAGGTTTTCTCCTACCAATTCGGCACGCTCGGATCGGAGCTGGCGACCGAGACCCAGAACGTTCTGGTCTCCGCCATCTCCGGCATTCCGTATATTCTGGGCTACATCCTGCTGATCGTGATCTTCATGTTCGTCTGGCGGGCCATCAAATCCTTCCTGACGCCCAAGCGCGATTTCACGTCCCTCAAGACCGTGACCTTCGGCGACGAAAGCGCCGTGCGGTCCGAAACCGCAGCCTCAATCCTGTCGGTCATCGTCATCTTTATCATCTGGGGCACCTTCACGGGCTCCAGCCTGATCCCGTCCTTCCTGCACCTGCCGGGCCCGTTTAAGGGCGAGGCGAGCTTCACCTACACCGCCCTTGCCCCTGATGGCACCACCGATGACGCGGAGGTCTTCGTGACCGTGCTCGACGCGGGCGAAGAAGCTGCAGAGGTCGAAATCGACCCCGGTGACGGTTTTGCCAAGAACGACCAGGTGGCCGTCACGATCTACCGGTCCGAGATTGTCACATGGGACCGCAACGATGACGTCAGCCGCCGCGATGACGCGGCCCGCATCGTCGCCATCAACGGCCAGCCCGTGGACTTCGACTACAACGCCGAAGACGAAGACGGGAACCTGCTGCAAACCCCGCCCAGCTTCGATCTGGACTTCGCCCGCGTGGCGATCACCAACCGTGGCACGATCAACGTGGTCCCCGATCAGGGCTGGCAGATGCAGCCGCTTTACCTGCCCGCACCCGAAGTCGTCTGGAACCGCTTCATCGAGATCGCGAAGTATGGCTACCAGAACGTCTATCTGACCGTGCACCTTGGCTTCTCGCTGTTCCGCGTTGTCGTGGGCTTCCTGCTGGGGGCGATCATCGGCATCCCGTTGGGCTACGCCATGGGTCTTTCCAACTGGTTCCGTGGCTGGTTCGACCCGATCGTGGAATTCATGCGTCCCGTGCCACCGCTCGCGCTGATCCCGCTGGTGATCATCTGGTTCGGCATCGGGGAGGTCGGCAAGATCTTCCTGCTGTTCCTCGCCGCCCTCTGGATCATGGCCATCGCCGCACGGGCAGGTGTGTCCGGCGTCCGCATCACCAAGGTCCACGCGGCCTATTCGCTGGGCGCCTCCAAATGGCAAATCCTGCGCCACGTGATCATCCCCAACAGCTTGCCGGAAATCTTCACCGGCGCACGGGTTGCCATGGGCGTGTGCTGGGGCACGGTCGTCGCCGCCGAACTGGTCGCCGCCGAAGAAGGCATCGGCAAGATGATCACCACGGCGTCCAAATTCCAAAGCACCGACATCATCCTGCTCGGCGTCATCATCATCGGCATCGTTGGGTTCGGCATCGACATGCTGATGCGCTGGGGTGAGAGGTACTTGGTTCCCTGGAAAGGGAAAGCGTAAGCCAGCTTGGCCTAAAAAATTGCAAAAGGCCGGAGCATATGCTCCGGCCTTTTCGTCATAAAGATGTGAGATGCCTTTCGAGCCCTAAAGGCACAAATAAAGGTGCTCATTCTCGTATGTTTGGCTATTGGTACGCGTCGACGCATATTCCGCATTTTTGCCTTGAGTTTGGCAAATGCGCTGTGCTTCAGGTTCTGCGACCGAACGCTGATAATCGAGTGTCTCAAGACCATTTGTGACGACCTTTACACTGTCGCCATTAAAGTCGGAAACGATGGCTGGCGTATTGCCACATGATGCCAGAAAGGCGACGCTGAGCAGCACTACACTAGTTTTTTTCATCAAGTTATCTCCGTGTTAAAGTTGAGAAAGTCACTACATCTCAGCTACATAGAATTCCACCCTGAATTGATAGATCTTTATGAAATCACCCTGGAGTGGCGCAATTTTCGACTTGAGCAACTTGACCTTCCCCCCACTGCAAGGTCGATAGGATACGGGTCACGTAACTGTAAGGCCCGATATGACCCACACCCACACCGCCCTCTTCCACACCCGCCAACAGCTGCTCCTTGGCTTGTCCACGCTCTATGTGCTTGGCCTGATCCTGTCCCACGCCGCGTTTCCCGCGATCCACGTCTGGATCATCGCGGCGTTTTTCTCGGTCGCGATGAACTTCACCTATATGGTCGAGGCCGCATCGCTGGGACGTTGGCTGCGGCTTGAGGTCTGGATCGCCGTAGCCCTGATCGCAACCTCCGTCCTTGGTCTCCTCCTCCACCCGCTCTTCGTGATTGCCGCCATCTTCGCCCACGGCCTCTGGGATATCGCCAAACACCGCGGGGCAGGGGTGCCGTTTGTCAGCTGGTACACGTTGGGATGTTTCGTGGTCGATGTGACCTACAGCGGCACCTTGCTGGTCTATTGGTGGCAGCAATCGGGGATGCCCAAAGGTTAACAAAACCCCCTTAAAGGCCCCGTTAACCCGCCAAATTCCGGTTTGCTGCCATACGCGAGCCATACGCAAACCATACGCCAGCCATACGCCCGTTTTTCCGCAAAATAAGGCGTTAACGCGAAGTACGGGCCAAACGGCCCCATCCGGTATGGCAGGCGTTAACCCTTTCCCACAAAAAAGCCCGCCCGCGATCCCTCGCAGGCGGGCGTCTCTCAATCGGCTGCGCTTAGTTCAGCGCCGCATCCGTGATGACGGTCGTGAACGCGCCCTCAGGCTCTGCCGTGATCACCGGATCGGACCCGCCGGCCAGCAGCGTGGCAACCGTGCGCTCATAAGCAGCCACGTCCAGCGCGCCGGTGGAGCCTTGGGTCAGCTTGGCGATTTCGCCCATCATGCGGGCCTGCGCGGCCTCGGACTGGGCACCGGTTTCATCGTATTCCATGATGATCGCCGCCGCCTCGTCCACGTTGGCCTCCGCATAGCGCCAGCCTTCCATGGACGCGCGCACGAAGCGGACCATTTTGTCAACGAACACAGGGTCTTCAAGGTTCTCTTCCAGCGCGTAGATGCCGTCTTCCAACGTCGCCACGCCCTGGTCCTCGTACTTGAACGTGATCAGCTCATCGGGGTCGACGCCCGCATCCAGCACCTGACCGTATTCGTTGTAGGTCATGGTCGAAATGCAGTCGGCTTCACGGTTCAGCAGCGGGTCCACGTTG
The DNA here is from genome assembly GCA_020628265.1 of Pseudooctadecabacter sp. Taxonomy (GTDB): domain Bacteria; phylum Pseudomonadota; class Alphaproteobacteria; order Rhodobacterales; family Rhodobacteraceae; genus Octadecabacter. Next base: position 8,173 of record JAHDFG010000091.1, read on the forward strand.
AAGCCCTGCTTCAGCACGGTCACACCGT
>JAHDFG010000092.1:0-4124 GCA_020628265.1 Pseudooctadecabacter sp.
AGGCGCGGCCGGTAGCTTCGAATGAGGCAAGTGCCGATGGTTGGCCCTTGTCGTAGGCGTATTCCATCAGGTCGGCGAAAATCTCGTACCCTTGGCGGGCAGCCTCTGCGATCAGGTCTTCCCGACCATCAAAATGCCGGTAGACGGCAGCAGGTGTGACGCCCGCCTCACGTGCGGCCTCGGACAGGGTAAAGCCCGTCGGACCCTTGTCCTCGATCAGGCGCAGGGCGCCATCGACAAGGGCGCGTTTGAGATCGCCGTGATGATACCCGCGTTTAGCCAAGAAGGATCTCCGGCCCGCCGACGATCTTGTCATCGACTGCGCCCAATGCGTCTGTATCTTTTCCGGTGTAGTCCAGTTGGGTCAGAACTGTCCGGATGGCATTCACGCGCGCGCGCCGTTTGTCAGCACTGCGGACCACATGCCAGGGCGAAACATCGGAATGTGTGCGCTGCAGTGTCTCTTCGATGGCGGCCGTATAGGCGTCCCAGCGCTTCAATCCCTCAACGTCGATCCAGCTGAGCTTCCATTGCTTCAGCGGATCAGCTTCACGGTCCATGAAGCGGGCGAGTTGCGCGGCGCGGTCCACGTTCAGCCAGATCTTGAAGACCTGAATGCCTTCGTCGGCCAGCATAGCCTCAAACGGGCCGACCTGATCGAACCATTTGGCGCGCTGGTCGTCGTCGCAAAACCCGAAGACCTTTTCGACGACACCACGATTGTACCATGAGCGGTCGAAGAAGGTGATCTCACCTTTGGTAGGCAGGTGGTTGATATAGCGCTGGAAATACCACTGACCCTGTTCCGTGTCGGTGGGTTTGGATAGCGCCACGACACGCGCACCCCGTGGGTTCAGATTTTCGCGGAACCGCTTGATCGTGCCGCCTTTGCCGGCGGCATCGCGGCCTTCAAAGACGACCACGACCCGTTGTCCCGTTTCCTTGACCCAAGACTGCATCTTCACCAGTTCGATTTGCAGATCGGCAAGTGCAGCTTCGTATTCGGAACGCTTCCAACGGTCCTGATAAGGATAGTTGGTCGCAAGGATGTCACCCTTCTTGTGGGTCTCGATCTCCTCACGAACGGCCTCGGGGGCCTCTTCGCGGAAGTAGCGGCTGATTTCGCCGTCAAAGGGCAGGGTGGTGGATGTCACAAGAGGCCTCCTTACTTGCTCGGGGCACTATGGGGGGCAGAGCGGGTCAGAGCAATCCGGCCTGTGCTGCAATCCGGTCAATCGCCTCTTCGACGACTTGCGGCTCCGCATGGTGGGGCATGTGACCGACGCCTTCCAGAACCGTCAGATTGGCCTGCGGAACGGCGCGGTCCAGCGGGATGGAATGGATTTCCAGAGGCACGGTTGTGTCGAGGTCGCCGTGGATGATCTCAAGCGGCATGGTGAGTTCACTGGCGTAGCGGGCGGACATCTCGACGATATGAGGGCGCAGGGTGTTCACCTGCCGCGTGTTGGCCCGCAGGCTGTCTGGGCGCACGGACAGAGGCGCGCCGATGTGATCGATGTAGCCATCTGGCACAGGCTGGGGTGTAAAGATGCCCTTGACCGCGTCCTCGATCCTTTGTTCCGTTGCGAACGTCGCGATGATCGGCGGCACAATGGCCCCGCCCAAGGCTGAGCCGTTGACGGTGTAGTAAGATCCTAAATCACCCGGCCACGGGTGCGATGGACCGGCCACGTTGATAATGCCAGCGGTGTTGTCGGGGTGGTTCAGCGCCCACGCCAGAGCGACCGAGCCACCGAACGAATGGCCCAGCACGATGGGCTTTTCGGCGCCAAGTTGCGCGGCGGCCGCCTGCAAGAGGGCCGCTTGTTCAGCAGGGCTTTCGGCCTGCGATGTAAATGCGCTGTCATAAGCGGGGTCCGTCCGGTCGGTATACCCGAGGCCGGGACGGTCAAAGACGATGACGCGATATCGGTCTGTCAGGCGCTCCATGAAAGCAAAGGTGAATTCGCGGGTGTTGCCGCCCGCGCCGTGGATCAGCACCACATCGGGGCCAGAGCCCGCCACCACCGCATGAACAATGCGTCCGTCTACGTCGAGAAGCTGGCCTTCGGGGGGGAAGGCGGCCTCGGCCTCGGACGCGCGGGCATCGGCTTGACGATCCGTATATACCGCGCAGCCCGCCAGAGCGGCCAGCGACAGGGATGCGATGAGTTTGAAGGCCACGGGCGTTACCTATCCAATGTGTCAGCGTTTAACATAAGCGTGCATGGACAGAACGCAAACAGGCCCGCGCTGGTTCCCTTACGTCTCGCGGTCTGCGCCGCCGCGCAAGTCCGTGCTGCTGAGCCCGATCTGATCAATGTCGTAGGGCGTTGTCAGATAAATCTCGGATATCCAGTTGCCGTAAAGCAAATGTGCGTGACTGCGCCATTTATTGGGGGGCGACTGCGCGGGATCATCGTCGGGGAAGTAGTTGACGGGCAGCTGGATTTCGGCGCCTTCGATCTGGTTTGAGGCCAGATCGCGCTGGTATTCCTGCGCGAGCGTGTCGCTGTCGTATTCGAAGTGGTTGAATACATAGAGCGCACGGTGCGCAGGGTCTTCGACCAGCGCCGGGCCGACCGCATCGGAATGCAGCAGAATGGGCAGGCCTGCCGCCTCGATCTCATCCTTGCGCATCTCCGTCCAGCGGCTGACAGGCATTGCCAATTCGTCAGAAAATCCACGTAAATAAGGGCTTTGCGGGGCGAAGTTCATGTGGCGGTAGCAGCCAAACAGCTTGTGATCGAGGACGTATTTCTTGACCCCGTGGAAGTGGTTGATCATCGCCATGCCACCCCAGCAGACACCAAAGGTGGAATGCACGTTGGTCTGGGTCCAATCCATGACTTCCGTCAACTCGTCCCAATAGGTCACGTCCGTGAAATCCAGATGCTCGATGGGCGCGCCGGTGATGATGAGGCCGTCGAACTTCTCATCCTTCACCTCCTGAAAGGTGCGGTAAAATTCAGCCATGTGATCGGCAGCTGTGTTGCGGCTTTCGTGGTCGGACATGCGGATCAGCGTCAGCTCGATCTGTAGGGGCGTGGCCCCGATCAGGCGGGCGAACTGGTTTTCCGTCTGGATCTTCTTGGGCATCAGGTTCAGCAGCCCGATCCGCAGGGGGCGAATGTCTTGTTGATCTGCTGCCGTGCGGCCCATCACCATCACACCTTCGCGGCTGAGCACGTCGAAGGCAGGCAGGGAACGGGGCAGGCGGATAGGCATTGATCTGGTCCTGATTGGAGTTTGAAGACAGCGGATGTAGGCGGTTTAGCCGCGCATCTCAAGAGCGCGTGCGATGACCGCCGCAAAGTCATCCTGATCGCGAACGGTGGCCATGTCGGCCGCCTCCACCGTCAGCCCCCAATTCTGCGCTATCGCAGCATAGAGGGGTTCCCTGTGGGCCAGCGCGCGGGCGTAGGTCCAACGGATGAAGGCATCTGGGTCCACCTCGGCCTCGGCCTGTCCGGTTTCGTCCAGATAGGTGGTCCAGCCGTTGGAAAGGAAATCGGACCGGTAGGCCATGGGCTTGGGGGCCTTGTCGAAACGGCGGATCAGCTCTTCGGTGTGGGAGTCAGAGCCTTTGATCCAGACCATCAGGCAGCGGTCCGCCAGATGGGTCAACACGCGGTCTTTGGCGTCCGATGGATCAACCCATTCGCAGATGGACCCGCCAGTGTCGCAGACAAAATGCGGATAGCCATACAGCGCCTGTGCGCGGTCAATGAAGTAACCGGTGTCCAGCAGGGCATCAATCTCGGCCCGTTCGAACTGTTCCTGACGACGTTGGTATTCCGCCATCGCCAAGCCGCCCAAATCCGGGTTCCCGGGCTTGCCAAGATAGGTGCTGACGGGGGTCAAATTGTCGAAGGTTATGTTTGATCCGATATGGATACTGTCGGTCATCAACAGCTCGCGGAGGAAGGGGACCTTCATCGCTTCCCGCTTGGCGTTATCTGCGATGTATTCGCCCATGTAGCGGGTGCCGATGCGGTAATCGATCGAGTAGTGAAACCAATCGCCAGTGTCGCGCAACATGTTGGAAACATGGGTTTTCCCAAGTCCCGACATGGCAAACAACAAGACACGTTTCCGGGGCGCTGCGGCCCATTCTGAGGCAT
>JAHDFG010000092.1:4224-5716 GCA_020628265.1 Pseudooctadecabacter sp.
GACATGGCAAACAACAAGACACGTTTCCGGGGCGCTGCGGCCCATTCTGAGGCATTGGCGTAAATCATGGGCTGTTGCTACCGCGCGGGGGCCTACGGGGCAACGAAAAAGCCCCGACCGAAGGGCCGGGGCTTTCGCAAACACGTAAGTGCAATCTTTAGAAGGAGTAGCCGACTTTCAGACCCAGTGCGACAGCAGAGTTGTCAGAGAAGTCGCCGTTCAGGCCCTCTGTGACAGTGTCGCCAACATCTACGTAGCGGATGCCGCCGGACAGCTCGACGCCATTGTCCATCGTGTAGGCCGCGCCGATCTGGTAGCTGATGTAGCCATCGGTCGGGCCGAGGTTACCGCCCGGCTCGCCGGTTGCAGCCTCGTAGCCGATCGAGAAGGACGCAGCCAGCTGGTCGGAGAAACGGCGGCCGACGCCGACGTTGTATGTGACAACATCGTTATCGTACTCAAGGATGGGTGTCGGCGTGAACGGGCTGTCATCGACCAGCTTGAATCCGTCCCATGCCACGTAGCGCACAGAACCGAACAGCAGAGTGTCTGCAGCGATGCCGGTCTGGAAGTCGAGGTTGATCGATTCCGGTGTCGTTGTGGTCAATGCAGTGCTGAAGAGGCCGTTGCTTTCCAGCTCCAGATCAATCTCGCTGCTGTAGGTCAGTGCGATACGCATGGCGATATCATCACGCTCGTATGCACCACCGACGACAAAACCCGTGCCGGAGCCGGTGGAGTATTCGGACGAATAAGCAGGAACCGCCGTAAAGGGACCAGGACCATCAAGATCGGGGATACCGGCGCGGTTGTAGGCGCCATTGACCTGAATGTAGCGCAGACCGCCGTGAATGCTGAAGTTCGGGTTGATCTCGTAGCGGGCAAGCGCGGTCAGCCCGTCAGAGTTCACTTCGGCGGAAGTCGTTGTCAGAATATAAGTGCTGCCGGTGTCATAGTCGACGGCCGCGCCGAAAGGCTGGTCGTAGATCAGCGCAAAAGACAGCTGTTCGTTCACCTGCGTTTTATACCCAAGGCCCAGCTGGGTATAATCGGGAGCAATGTTGCCGGTTGCGCCACCAATCCCGACGCCTGTCAGGCTGGGCATTACTGACCCGAAAGACAGCTCGACATAGTCGCCATCTTCAAAAATCACGCCAACGCCCTGGCCCGAGCGGTCAAGACCACCTGCAGAGGCGATTGTGGTTGTCATCAGCAGGGCTGCACCTGCTGTCAAAAACTTGTTCATGTCCCTAATCCCTAATCCATGAGTGTGTGGATTTCTCCTGTGGGCACCCTAAGAAGCCGTAAACAAAGCGGTCAATTCTTTCGCTACGTCAATTAGGCGGGGTATGGTTTGGCGTCACTTTTGTGACACGGATGCAGGTGCAGCAATGGCAGCGCTATCAGGCCTTTGCCGCATAGCGGATGTTGATGTAGTTGGCCGCGAAAATCACGATGGCGCCCAAAATTACAAACGGATCAAAGGGTTCAC
>JAHDFG010000092.1:5816-8182 GCA_020628265.1 Pseudooctadecabacter sp.
GCCATGGAGGTAAAGGACACGATTGCGCCGATCATCCAGAGCGCGGCTCGCATGGTATCTGACATTGCTGTGACCTTCCTTCCAAATGACGGAGTGGCAGGTTGACAGCCCCGACACAAGAGGGCGAGGTGATCCCATGAGATGGCTGTCTGTTCTTTTGATCTGGTCCGGTGCGGCGTCAGCTGATCCGGTCGCTGTCCACCAGACCGCCTCCGCGCTCTTTGACGAGATGCCCCGCCTGACCATCACGGATGATCTGGAGGAGGAATGCGGGGCGGGGCGGCAGACGAACCCCAACGGCTTTTATTGCACATCCCGTAACGAGATTTACCTTGCCGATGGCGCTCGGACCCGACCACAGGCCGCCTATGAGGTCGCTCATCTTCTGGGCCACGCGGTGCAGGTGAAACACGGGGTCGCGGATGTTGCCTTGCGTGAGATCACCCGCCGTCGCGATGAAGAGGCGAAACTGCGGGGATGGGTCGAACGGCAGGTCAACTGCATTGCTGGCGTCCTTATGGCACAGGCGGGCCAGCCCGCGATCAATCTGACCTCAGCTTTCGGGGAGGAGCCCTTCACCGATGCGCATTGGGGGCGTTTTCCCGTCAATCAGGGGCCACAGGTGTCGATTGGTCTGGCCGCGGTACAGGAGTGGCTGGATACTGGCTATGCCGCAGGTGACGTCGCCGTTTGCGCCGTGGGTGAGTTTTCATCCGATCTTTTGGTGGCTGCTCAACGGTCGCGATAACAACAGCCCACAAGCAACAAAGGTGTTTCGCCCCGCTGGGTCAGAACGCTCGCGTTCAGGCTTTCCCCTTCGCAGGTCCCTTGATCCACCATCAGGATGGCACTGTCGCCGCGCCCGATAAATGTCAGCGCGACTGGCCAATCGCGGCCTTCGGCCGGTGTGGTGAGCATAAGGGAAAGTTGCGATTCCCTTTGGAAATCGAAAACCGCAGTGTCACCGGAGACCGTCAGCGACCAGTCCGGTGACGAGCCTTCGCACAGCAGGTCGGAGGGCAGGTCTTGTGCCGCAAGGGGCGTGCACAGCAGAAAAAAGGCAAGAAGTGTCCGCATGACGCAACCCTAGTCAGGACTGTCAATGAAGCCAATCCACTTGCGGATCGGCACTGAGCGAATAGGCGGCTGCCCGTGCCAGATTGAACCAGATCGCGAGGCTTTCACGGGCAAGGATTTGCCAGCGTACGTTGCCAGTGACCGGATCGCGGCGCACCTGTTCCGAGGAAACGAGGGTGTAGGACACGTCGGCATTGCCCATGGTCCAGCCCGCCCATTGGAAAGAGGCATAAGACCGCGGCAGATGAAAAGCTTCCGTGACAAGGATGATATTTTCGGCCTCGGGCAACAGCGGCAGCGAAAAGAGCGCGTTCTGCAACGTCGATTGAGCAGCACCCTCAATCAGACCGGCACGGCTGGGAAGGCCCAAGGTTTCCGCATACCGCGCCATTTGCCCACCGGCCGAGGGGCCGCCATCCGTGCGTGTGCCACCCGTGAAGACGACGACAGGAGCCAACCCGGCCTCGTAAAGCTGTACGCAGCGGTCCACGCGGGTCAGCGTCGCCTGCGCCAAGGTCCCGCGTGCGTCCATTCCGCCGCCAAGACAGACAATCGCATCTGCTGGCCGCAGTGTGTCAGGGTCGGGCGCGGGCCACAGAAATGTCCATGCCAGCATCAGTGCGGTCACGGCAGTGTAAGCATAAAGGAACAGCCGAATGGGCCACCACAGAAGGTGGGCGAGGCGGATCATTGGTTTGACCCAGCGCCGCTTACTCCCACTCGATCGTTCCGGGGGGCTTGCTGGTGATGTCGTAGGTCACACGGTTGATGCCCGGCACCTCGTTGATGATGCGGGTTGCCGTTTCACCAAGGAATTCATGGCTGTAGGGGTAGTAGTCCGCCGTCATTCCGTCGACGGAGGTCACTGCCCGAAGTGCGCAGGCGTAATCATAGGTGCGCCCGTCGCCCATGACACCGACCGTGCGCACGGGCAGGATCGCCACAAACGCCTGCCAGATTTCGTCATAAAGGCCGTGTTTGCGGATCTGGTCGATGTAGACCGCATCCGCCTTGCGCAGAATTTCCAGCTTCTCGCGGGTGATCTCTCCGGGGCAGCGGATGGCAAGGCCCGGGCCCGGGAAGGGATGACGCCCGATGAAAGAGGCAGGCAGACCAAGTTCACGGCCCAGCGCGCGGACCTCGTCCTTGAACAACTCCCGCAGGGGCTCGACCAGCTTCAGGCCCATCTTTTCGGGCAGGCCGCCCACGTTGTGGTGGGATTTGATCGTCACAGACGGGCCGCCCGAGAAGCTGACGCTTTCGATGACGTCTGGATACAGCGTGCCTTG
>JAHDFG010000093.1:0-2758 GCA_020628265.1 Pseudooctadecabacter sp.
CGGGTACGCAGAAACTGGTCCGCAACCTGACCGCTGGTGAAATCGTGGGGCAGGTGATGCTTGCCCGTGACGATCTGGACGAATGGCCCGAGCCCGGGCAGGGCACCGGCGAAAACGGCCCTCGCCTGTTGTCCAATATCGTGCTGATGGGGATGGGTGAGCCGCTTTATAATTTCGAGAACGTACGCGACGCGATGAAGATCGCCATGGATGGCGAAGGCATCGCACTGTCGCGCCGTCGCATCACCCTGTCCACATCCGGTGTGGTGCCTGAGATTGCCCGTACGGCGGAAGAAATCGGCTGCCAACTCGCCGTCAGTTTCCACGCCACCACGGACGAAGTGCGCGACAAGCTGGTGCCGATCAACAAGCGTTGGAACATCGAAGAGTTGCTGGGGGCGTTGGCCGAATACCCCAAGGCCTCGAACTCTGAGCGGATCACGTTTGAATACGTGATGCTGAAGGATGTGAACGACAGCGACGAAGATGCGCGCCGTCTGGTTAAACTGATCAAAGGCATCCCCGCCAAGATCAACCTGATCCCGTTCAACGAATGGCCCGGCGCGCCTTATGAACGCTCCGACTGGGACCGCATTCAGGCGTTTGCGGATATCGTTTACAAGGCAGGCTATGCGTCACCCATCCGCACCCCGCGCGGTGAGGATATCATGGCGGCCTGCGGTCAGTTGAAATCCGCCACGGAACGGGCGCGCAAATCCCGTAAGCAGATCGAGGCTGAGGCCGGCCTTTAGACTGCGGTCTTTCGCAAAAAAGAACGGCGCGCCTCTTTCGAGGCACGCCGTCACCCAAATGGGCCGCCGCTATAGCCGATATCAGCGCAATAGGGCTTTGGCCGAAGCCTCGTCCAAGGGGTCTGGCCGGTCGCATGTCGTTGTCATCTCGACGGCCTGACCGGTTTCGCCTGCCTTCAAGATGCCCGTCATGACATCGACCACATGCAAGGCCATTTCGCCGCTGCACCGGTGCGGCCGCCCTTCCAGCACAGCCTGCGCCATGTCGGCAGCGCCAGCCGTGCGGTAGTTTGCCTGGTTGGGCTGATTGTCGACAAAGAACGGGTGATCCGTCGCAGCCATATCGGCAATCTCACCATCCGGTCCGGCAGACTTCACAACACCGCCAAAGAAGTTCGGGTCGGGCAGGAACAGGCTGCCGTCGGTGCCGTACAGCTCCATGTGGTCGTGTCGGTGGGACCAGACATCCCATGATGCCCCCAAGGTCACGATCGCCCCGCTCGCAAACTGCAGGATCGCGTGGAACGTGGTAGGCGTCGTCACAGGAATCTCTTCGCCATCACGGGGGCCATTGCCGATGGTCCGTGTCTTGAACGGCGTATCCGATGCGGCCTGCACCCGCGAAACCGGGCCCAGCAACTGCACCAGATTGGTCAGGTAGTAAGGCCCCATATCAAGAATCGGACCCCCGCCGGGACGGAAGAAGAAGTCGGGGTTCGGGTGCCAGTGTTCCATCCCGTGGCCCATGATGTGGCAGGTGCCAGACACCACACGCCCGATCTGGCCTGCGTCAAGCGCAGCCCGCGCCTGCTGATGCGATCCGCCAAGGAACGTATCCGGCGAAGACCCCAGCCGAACGCCCTTTGCCTCGGCCAGCGCTTTCAGTTCCTTGCCTTCTTCAAGGGTCAGAACGAACGGCTTTTCCGAATAGACGTGCTTTCCGGCCTCAAGGGCCTGTTTGGAAATCGCGTAATGGGCCTCGGGGATGGTCAGGTTCACGACCATGTCGATGTCGTCGGCTGCCAACATCGCCTCCAGACTTTCTGCGCGCACGCCATAGGTGGCCGCTTTTTCCGCCGCCAGATCGGTGTTCAGATCGGTGACGCTGCGAATTTCCACCGCTTTGAACAACGGGGCGAGGTCCAGATAGGTGGTTGAGATGTTGCCGCAGCCGATGAGGCCAATGCCAAGTGTCGTCATGGAAGTGTCCCTTAGAGGCTGTTGAGGTGGGCGTAGGACGCTTGCGCGAAGCGCACGTGGTCCGACGGGTTGTCATGTTCTACGACAAAATGATCGACGCCCGCGTCCTTCAACGCGGCAAAGATCGCAGCCCAGTCCATCACGCCGGCACCTACGTCGGCCCAGCCGTCCTGATCTGTGTTCTCGCCTTCGGGCGCACGGTCCTTGATATGGGCCGTCTTGATGAGCGGTGCGTATTTTCCGATCGTCTCGATCACGTCGTGGCCGGCAAAATGCACCCAGCCCAGATCAAGCTCCATCTGAATGCCTGCATCGGCGATCACGTCGAGAGGAGTGCGCCCACCGCCCAGATCTACAAGTTCAAAGTCGTGGTTGTGCCAGCCGAATGTGAAGCCTGCGGCCTCAACGGACGGACGGATGGCGGCCAGACGGGCCGCAAAATCTGTCCAGCCTTGCAGGTCGGTCGGGCGCTCTTCCTCTTGCAGGTAGGGCGCGTAAACGCGCGTCACGCCAAGGTCTTTGGCCAGTGCGATGCAGCCGACGATATCGGTCTCAAGATCGGCCACCGCCATATGCACAGACGTGATGGCCAAACCGTTTTCTTTTGCCAGCGACTTGAAGCCCGCCACGTCGTCAAGAACGCCGCCATAGGCCTCAACTTCGCTGTAGCCGGTATCGGCCAGCATCTTGAGCGTGTCCGCCAGCGGCCAGTTGCGAGAAGAGTAGAGTTGGTAGGATAGTTTCATTGTATTTGTCCTTAGGTGCGTCACAGACGCAGTTCGGTTTTGACGTCGAAGACGGAAGCG
>JAHDFG010000093.1:2858-8088 GCA_020628265.1 Pseudooctadecabacter sp.
TTGTCCTTAGGTGCGTCACAGACGCAGTTCGGTTTTGACGTCGAAGACGGAAGCGCGGGTCATATCGATCCCGATAGTGATCGTGTCACCGGCCTTAACTTGTGCCTGACCATCCATACGGAAGCGGAACGGCTGACCGGCAAGGTTGGACCAGACCAACGTGTCAGCGCCCATCGGCTCCACGAGGTCGGCAACAACGCTAGTCTGAAGTGTGCCATCGCCCACTTGTCCTTCGGTCAGGATGTGTTCAGGGCGCAGGCCAAGTGTCACAGGGCCCGTTGCGGGCAGGTTGCCCGCCCAGTCGTAGCCATCCAGAGAGGCATCAAATCCGTCCGCTTTGAACGTCGAGCCCTCCAGTGTGCCTTCGATGAAGTTCATCGCAGGCGATCCGATGAAGCCCGCGACATAGCGGTTGCGCGGTTTGTTGTAGATGTTGGCAGGGCTGTCCAACTGCATGATTTGCCCGCCCTTCATGATCGCGATGCGATCAGCCAGCGTCATGGCCTCAACCTGATCGTGGGTCACATAGATCATGGTGTTCTGCAGCTGATCGTGCAGGCGCTTCAACTCGACCCGCAGATCGGCCCGCAGTTTGGCATCAAGGTTCGACAAGGGTTCGTCGAACAGGAACACATCCACATCGCGGACCAGCGCACGGCCGATTGCGACACGCTGACGCTGACCACCAGACAAGGCGCCGGGCTTGCGCTTCAACAGCGGCTCAATCTGCAAAATCTCTGCCGCGCGGGCCACGCGCTGGGCGATCTCGGCCTTGGGCATGCGGGCATTCTTCAGACCAAAGCTGAGGTTCCCTTCAACAGTCATCTGCGGGTAAAGCGCGTAGGACTGGAACACCATGCCGATGCCGCGTTCGCTGGGTTCGGCCCAAGTTACGTTCTTGTCCTTGATGAAGATTTGCCCGTCGGTCACGTCCAGCAGGCCTGCGATACAGTTCAGCAGGGTGGACTTGCCGCAACCGGATGACCCCAGAAGGACCAGAAACTCACCTTCATGGATATCGAGGTTCAGGTCCTTGAGGACTTTGACCGCGCCGAACGACAGGTCGAGCCCGCGGATTTCTACTGAGTGTTTTGTCATGTCTTATCCTTTGACCGCGCCAGCAGCGATGCCGCGCACGAACAGTTTTCCGCTGGCGAAATAGATGACCAATGGCACAAGGCCGGTCAGCAACGTCGCCGCCATATTCACGTTGTATTCCTTCACGCCCTGCACCGAGTTCACGATGTTATTCAGCTGCACTGTCATCGGGTATGTTTCCGGCTTGGTGTAGATCACGCCGAACAGGAAGTCGTTCCAGATACCCGTCACCTGCAGGATCATGGCAACCACGAAGATGGGCAGCGCCATGGGCAGCATGATGCGGAAATAGATGCCCCAGAAGCCCGCTCCGTCGACCCGCGCGGCCTTGAACAGCTCTTCAGGGATCGAGGTAAAGTAGTTGCGGAACAGCAGGGTCAGAATGGGCATCCCGAAGACGGTGTGCACCAGAACCAGCCCGCCCAGATCACCCATCAGGCCAATCTCGCGCAGCAGGATCACGATGGGGTACAGCATCGTCTGGTACGGGATGAACGCCCCGATGATCAGGATGGTGAAGAAAACCTCTGACCCTTTGAACTTCCAATGGGACAGCGCGTAGCCGTTCACCGATGCAATGGCGATCGACAGGATCACGGATGGCACAAGGATTTGCACCGAATTCCAGAACCCGCGGGACAGACCATCACAGTTGATGCCCGTGCAGGCCTCTGCCCATGCTTTGACCCATGGCTGGAACGTAATCTCCATTGGCGGGCTAAAGACGTTCCCTAGACGGATCTCCGGCATCCCCTTCAGGGAGGTCACGATCATCACGTAAAGGGGCAGCAGATAGTAGACGCTCACCAGCAGCAACGTGCCATAGAGCATGATGTTGCGCGATGAGAACGCACGGCGGGGTTTCGGGCCGCGCGGTTCCGCGGCGCTGTTTACAGTCGCATCAGCCACGCTTGCGTCCTCCGAATTCAAGATAAGCCCAAGGGATCAGGATCACGATCACGCTGACCAGCATCATGGTCGAGGCGGCGAAGCCTTGGCCAAGGTTCTGGGCGCGGAACATGTATTCGATCACGTATTTCGCAGGCACTTCCGAACTGATGCCGGGGCCGCCGTTGGTCTGTGCGACCACAAGGTCGTAGAGTTTGATGATACCCGACGCGATCAGCACCAGCGCGGTGATGAACACAGGCCGCATCATCGGGATGATGATCCGCACATAGGTTTTCACGGTGCCGATCCCGTCCACGCGGGCGGCTTTCCAGATGTCTTCGTCAATGCCGCGCAGACCAGCCAGCATGATGCACATGATCAGGCCGGACCCCTGCCAGATACCCGCGATCAGAATACCGAAAATCACGATTTCGGAATTGTTGAGCGGGTCAAAGGCAAAGCTTTCCCAACCCCAACCGCGCACGACCTCTTGCAGGCCGAAATCGGGGTTCAAAATCCACTGCCACGCAAGGCCGGTCACAACGAAAGACAGCGCGAAAGGATAAAGGAAGATGGTACGGAAGGTATTCTCGAACCGGATCTTGCGATCTAGTAGGGCCGCCAGCGTAAAGCCGATCAACAGCGTCAGGATCAGGCTGCAAATGCCGTAAATGGCGAGGTTCTCGATGGAGATCATCCACCGGCGGGTGTTCCAGAGGCGCTCATACTGGTCGAAGCCAACGAAATCGAGCTTCGGCAGGAGCCGCGAGGAGGTAAAGGAATGGGTCACGGTCCATGCGGTGCCCCCGACAAAGACCACAAGGGCTGTCAGGATCATCGGGACGGACGCGATTTTGGCGCTCAGGTTGCGGAACAGCTGGATAGGCCGTTTCGCCTGCGCCGTCGTTTGGGACGCGCGGTCGGACATCGGGGTTTCCAAAGATCGAAGGGAAAGAAGTGGCGCGAGGGACAAGCCCCCGCGCCGCTGGGAGGCCAGTACTTAGTCAGCGCTGGCGATGATGTCGACGTAACGTGCCTGCGCGTCAGCAGCAGACAGGTCGGATGACCAGAATTCGGCCATCAGGTCTTCGACCTGCGTCTGAGTGTCAGCGGACAGGTTCATGTCGCCAGAGGGCAGGATGCCTTCGCCGGATGCGAGGATTTCCAGACCCTTCTGCATGCAGTCGTTTGCTGCAGACAGATCAACGTCGCCGCGTACAGGCAAGGAGCCCTTGGCGAGGTTGAAGTTCACCTGAACCTCAGGGGAAACCAGCATCGCAGCCATTTCCAGCTGTGCCGCACGGGTTTCTTCGTCGTCGATGACGGGGAAGTAGAAGGCGTCACCACCGGTGTCCAGAACCGCGTTCAGGCCAAGACCTGGCAGGCAGGAATAGTCGGTGCCGGCCACTTCGCCAGCAACCTGGAATTCGCCCTGTGCCCAGTCGCCCATGATCTGGCCGCCAGCTTGGTCGGTGATCACGAGGTTCGTGGCAAGGTTCCAGTCCTGCACGTTGGATTCGGATGCGAGGTCACGTGCCGCGGCAACAGCTTCGAACACAGCTGTGTATTCGGGGCCGGATGCCACATCGACGTTCTTGTCGCGGTTCACAGCCAGCCAGTTGTCAACACCGGCGATGCCGATGGTGATCGTGCCGAATGCGATGTTCTGCTGCCAGCCCTGCTGACCCATAGCGAGCGGCAGAAGGCCTGCTTCTTCGAGGGCAGGGGCGGAGGCGACGAATTCATTCCAGTCGCTGGGAACCTCAAGGCCGGCCTTTTCGTAGGCGCCGTGGGACAGCCACAGCCACTGTGCGGAGTGGATGTTCAGAGGTGCGCAGTAAACGCGACCTTCAAAGGTGCAGGCTTCCAGAAGGCTGGGCGGGTTGATGATTTCTGCCCAGTTGTTGGCCTCGGCCACTTCGGTCAGGTCGGTCAGCAGACCGGCTTCGATCAGTTCTTCTGCCTGACGGCCGTGGTTCAGCTGGGTTGCGGCCATCGGGTCGCCACCGATGATGCGGCTGATGATGATGGGGCGTGCGGTACCACCGGAACCGGCGATTGCGCCGTCGATCCATGTGTTGCCAGCAGCTTCCCAAGCTTCGGCGAGTTTGGCCACAGCGGCCGCTTCGCCACCGGATGTCCACCAGTGGGTGACCTCCAGTTCAGCCGCGTGAAGCGCGGGTGCAGCAACCATCGCGGATGCAGCCATAAGCTTTGTTGTTAGTTTCACGATCATGATCCTCCCTGATTCTAAATCGTTGCAGAAAAATCTATATCGTTTTAGAAATGTCTGGCAAGAAGTTAATGTGAAATTCTATGATGGTTGCAATTGACCGCATCGAATCTGCAGATAAGTAGTGGGGCTTGCCTATTCGCCCTAGGGAGGGGCCGCAGGGAGGAAAACCGTGGACGACCTGTTGCCGGACGACCGGCCTGAAAAACCGACGCTGAAAACAATCGCCAGATTGAGCGGGTTGGCCGTCCCGACTGTGAGTCGTGCACTGAACGATGCCCCCGATATCGGCAAGGCAACAAAGGAAAAAGTCCGCTCGATCGCTGCGGAAATCGGCTATGTGCCGAATCGCGCGGGCGTACGTTTGCGGACCGGCCGAACCAATGTGATCAGCCTTGTCCTGTCGCCCCAGCCTGACCTGACGAACCACACGGGCGCATTCATCTCGTCGATCGCATCGGGGCTGCAGGGGACACAGTTCCACATGAACGTGACCCCGTTTTCATACCCTGACGAAATGATGAAACCGATTCGCTACATTGTCGAAACGCGGTCCGCCGACGCGGTCATCATCAATCAGGTCAAGCCCGAGGACGAGCGCGTCGCCTATATGATGAAGCACAACTTCCCCTTCGTGACCCATGGCCGGACGGTGTGGTGTGACCAGCATCCCTACTATGATTACGACAACGCGGTTGTTGGTTCTCTGGCCATCCAGCGTTTCGCCAAAGCAGGCCGGTCCAACGTCCTGATCATCGCGCCGCCCCGTGAACAGCATTATGCCACGCACATCATCACAGGGACCGAGTCAGCTGCGATCCCCCTCGGGATACAGGTTCAGACCCACCCCTTGGCAACCAGTGATATGGCGCGGCTGCCGCTTACGAATTTCGTTGCAGAAACCTTGGTGGAACAGCCCCAGATTGATGCAATTCTGTGTGGTTCAAGCTCGGCCGCGATGGCGGCGGTTAGTGCCATCGAACAGGTGGGGCGCAAGCTGACGGTTGA
>JAHDFG010000094.1 GCA_020628265.1 Pseudooctadecabacter sp.
ACGGGTCCTTGGGCATATTGCCACGCCGCCTGATGGTCCGGCGCGAGGATCATTTTCTGGCGGCATCAGTGCTGCGAGCCAATGACATCGACCTCGGACAATAACACGACGCTCGACGCCTTTCTGGGCGGGCAGCTGACGCTGGAACAGCCCGCCAAGGGCTATCGCGCGGGCGTGGATCCGGTTCTGTTGGCAGCCGCGGTGCCCGCCAAGGCGGGACAATCGGTGCTGGAATTGGGTTGTGGCACGGGGGCTGCGCTATTCTGTCTGGCAAATCGGGTGGCGGGCCTTTCGCTGACCGGTGTCGAAATCCAACCGGACTATGCAGACTTGTGCCGGTCGAACGCGGTGCGAAACGGTATCGCTGCCGATATCCACACCGCCGACTTGCGCGCGCTACCTGCCGACCTGCGGGCCATGTCCTTTGACCACGTCATCGCCAACCCGCCCTATTTCGACCGGTCGCAGGGCAACGCCAGCGCCACGCCGGATCGGGACATGGCCTTTGCTGGACCGACCGCCATGACTGACTGGATCGACGCCGCCACCCGCCGCTTGCGGCCCAAGGGGCAGCTCACCCTGATCCAGAAAGCCCCGCGCCTGAAGGACTGTTTGCAAGCTATTGATGACCGGCTGGGCACCGTCACAGTGATCCCAATCGCGGGCCGTACTGGCCGCGATGCGGACCGGGTCCTGATCACAGCCATCAAGGGCGGACGGGCGCCTTTTCGGCTCACATCCCCCGTGGTCTTGCACGACGGGGACCGCCATATGCGCGACGGCGAAGACTACGCGCCAGCGATACGGGACGTTTTGCGGGACGGCGCAGCATTCCCCATGCCCGATTAACTTTTCCGCAATCTTTTGAAGGTGATCTGGTCGGGGCGGTTTGTCGCTGCCCTGCGGCGTGACTTGTACGCCGATCTGTGGTCCCATGAGGATCTACATCAACAAACGGAGGATACCCATGAGCTTGACGTCACACCTGGCCGAACTCAAGAAAAAGCACGAGTCCCTGTCGAATGCGGTTGAAGTTGCCCAACGCAGCCCCGGTGTTGATGATCTTGAGATTTCGCGCCTCAAGAAACAAAAACTCCACATCAAGGAAGAGATCACGCGCCTGCAGGCGGGATGATCTGACCCGGCGTTGGCGTTACGGCGCCAGCGCCCCACCTGTCGCGGGGATCAGGTCCCGCCCGTCCTCGAAGACTTCGGACGCCTTAATTTCCTTCATCACCCAATCCCTGAACGCCGCCACATGTGGCCGGTCTTGCGTGCCTTCGGGGCAGATAAACCGGAACTGCGCCTGCGTCAGCAGCCCGATGCGGAACGGCGCAACAAGGCGCTTTTGTTCCAACGCGCGGGTCGCAAGGGACACGCGACCCAAAACCACACCCGCACCCGAAATCGCAGCATCCAAAGCATGGTCCGCCTGACTGAAACGCAGCCCGTGGCTCGTATCGAAATCCAACTCGGCGGCGCGGCACCACGCGGGCCAATCGGTCGGTTGCTTGAAAAAGGAGATGGATTCGTCATGGATCAGGGGCGCTTGGGACAGTTTTTCTAGTGTGCCATATTCCGCGGCCATCTCGGGCGTCATCATCGGGGTCATCCACTCGCGGATCAGTGGTTCGGAATAGACGCCTTCGTCATTGCCCAACCCGAACCGGATCGCCACATCAACCTCATCGCGCGCAAAGTCGATCAGGCGCAGCGTGGCCGAAAAACGCAACTCGATCTCGGGGTGTTCCTGCGCAAACTCATACAGACGTGGCGCGAGCCATTTTGATGTAAATGCAGGCCCCGCGGTAACCGTTAATGTTTTGTTATCATTCATTCTTTGCGCGTTCCGCCACGCCGACGACAAGGCAGCAAACCCGTCCGAAACTCCAGGGGCCAGCATCCGCCCTACTTCCGTCAGCTCCACCGCGCGGTTCAGGCGCCGAAAGACAGGCTCACCCAGATGCTCCTCAAGGGATTTGATCTGAAACGATAATGCGGCCGGTGTGACATTCAATTCCGCCGCCGCCTGCGCGAACGACATATGTCGCGCAGCGGCTTCAAAGGCACGGAGGGCAGTCAAGGGCGGCAAACGATCGGGCATTTCACATAAGTATAACTTAACTGAGTAGGTGAAAAGTCTCGTTTGTCACGAACCGCCCAAACCTCCATGTTGAGTGCAAGAAACGAGACACCCAAACGGAGAATTCCAATGTTCGAAGCAACGACAAACGCCCGCACCCGCGACGCAATCCGCACTGCACATGCCGAACGTGGCGCCGTTCTGCGCGGCCTGTTCCGCCGCAAGTAATTCGCTCCGGTGGGCTTAGGCCGCAGGCCCGTCCCGCCGAACGATGATTGGGCCGCCCTGATATACGGGGCGGCCCGTTTTCTTCTGCCCGAGGCTTTCAACGCGCAATCCTTGCGCCCAGCGCAAAGCGGGCTTGCAAGGTAATTGGTACTGTTCAGTGTCCGGCGGTCCTATTTTCAGGCCATGGGAGGAGGCCGAACCAAACACATTGGAATGGACCCATGTACCGAGAACTGACCCAGAAAGAAGTTGACCGTATCATTGCCGAAGCACACGCACGTCGCGCTGGCGCTTTTGGTCGTATGATCGCAGGTCTGTTTGGCCGCTAAGCCAAACGGAACCACAAAACAAAAAGGGCGGGGATCATCCCCGCCCTTTTGTCGTCTTGGCCGCCGCTTTAGACGAAGAATTGCGCACCGTTCGCAGAGATCGTCGACCCGTTGATGAAGCCGCTCTCGTCGGACGCAAGGAACGCCACACAACGTGCGATCTCTTCCGGTTCACCAAGGCGACCGGCCGGGATCTGACCGATGATGCTTTCGCGAACCTTTTCAGGCACCGCCATCACCATTTCAGTGGCAATATAGCCCGGGCAGATGGCGTTGGCAGTGATGCCAGCGCGTGCACCTTCCTGTGCCAGGGATTTCACGATCCCCAGATCACCCGCTTTGGTCGCGGCATAGTTCACCTGCGCGAACTGGCCCTTCTGACCATTGATCGAGGAGATCACGATCACACGGCCAAACTTGCGTTCCCGCATGCCGGGCCAGATCGGGTGCACCGTGTTGAACACGCCCGTCAGGTTGGTGTCGATCACCTGATGCCACTGCTCCGGCGTCATCTTGTGGAACGGCGCATCGCGCGTGATGCCGGCGTTGGCTACAACAACCTCGATCGGGCCAAGCTCGGCCTCGACCTGCTCAAGACCTGCCTTGGAGCTGTCGTAATCAGCGACGTTCCATTTGTACGTCTTGATACCGGTTTCTTCGGTGAATTTCGCAGCGGCTTCGTCGTTGCCCGCGTAGGTCGCGGCGACGGTGTAGCCCTCTGCCTTCAGTTTCTTGGAAATGGCTTCGCCGATACCGCGGCTACCGCCGGTGACGAGTGCAACACGTCCCATGGTCTTCTCCTTCAGGGAATCTATTCAGCAATCTAATTATACAAAGCAAATCCGCAGCGCAATAAAATTACGCTGCGGATGCAAAGTGATTTAGGGGCGCTCAACACAAAGAGCGACACCCATACCACCACCGATACAAAGCGTGGCGAGGCCTTTCTTGGCGTCACGGCGCTTCATCTCGAACAACAGGGTGTTCAACACGCGACAGCCGGACGCACCAATCGGGTGACCGATGGCAATCGCGCCGCCGTTCACGTTCACGATCTCGGGGTCCCAGCCCATGTCCTTGTTCACGGCGCAGGCCTGCGCGGCAAAGGCTTCGTTGGCTTCCACCAGATCAAGGTCACCCACGGACCAGCCAGCCTTATCCAACGCCTTGCGGGACGCATAGATCGGGCCAACGCCCATGATGGACGGGTCCAGACCGGCCGTGGCGTAGGATGCAATGCGGGCCAGCGGCTCGATCCCGCGCTTTTCAGCCTCATCAGCGGACATCAGCAGCGTTGCGGCGGCCCCGTCGTTCAGGCCGGAGGCGTTGGCCGCGGTGACCGTACCGTCCTTGGTGAAGGCCGGACGCATCTTCGCCATGGCTTCAAGGTTGGCACCGTGACGGATGTATTCGTCCTGATCGACAACGATGTCGCCCTTACGGGTCTTCACGGTGAAGGCCGCGATCTCATCGGCGAACTTGCCAGCCTTCTGTGCGGCCTCGGCCTTGTTCTGGGAGCCAACAGCGAATTCGTCCTGCATGTCGCGGGAAATCTGCCACTGCTCGGCCACGTTCTCGGCCGTTTGGCCCATGTGGTACTGGTTGAAGGCGTCCCACAGGCCGTCTTTGATCATCGTATCGATCAGCTTCATGTCGCCCATCTTCTGACCCGCGCGCATCGCTTGCGCATGGGGGGACAGCGTCATGTTTTCCTGACCACCAGCCGCCACAATCGAGGCATCGCCCAGCATGATGTGCTGTGCGCCCAGCGCCACAGCCCGCAGACCGGAGCCGCACACCTGGTTGATGCTCCATGCAGCGGCTTCCTTAGGCAGGCCCGCGTTGACATGTGCCTGACGCGCAGGGTTCTGGCCCTGCCCTGCGGTCAGAACCTGACCGAGGATGGTTTCCGACACCTCGGCCTTGTCGACGCCTGCGCGTTCAACCACGGCTTCCAGCACGGCCGCGCCAAGGTCATGGGCGGGTGTGTTCGCGAAGGATCCGCCAAAGCTGCCCACCGCGGTGCGGGCTGCGGATGCGATTACTACGTTGGTCATTGAGTGAGTCCTCTCTTAGTCCGACCTGTCAGGCGGACATCGAGAGCCACTAAAAACGATGGGCCCCCGACCCGCCGTTACCTCGTGCATAGGGCCTTGTCGGCGCAACCGCAACGGCCTGACCCCGCGTCACTTACCCGCAGAGCGAATGCCCGCCTTGCCGATACGTAAGGTCACACCGAGAACTTCGGCACGCCGAAATGGTAGCCCTGCAAACAGTCGATCCCGATGGAAATCAGAAAGTCGGCCTCCTTCTGGGATTCGACCCCTTCGGCGACGGCGAACATTTCAAACTGATGGGCCACGGTCACAAGCGCCTCGGTCAGGACCTGATTGTCGGGGTCGTTATGAATGTTACGAATAAAGTGGCCGTCCACCTTTACCAGATCAAAGAAGAAATCCTTCAGATGGCGAAACGCCGTCATCCCCGCGCCAAAATCATCAAGGGCAAACGCCAGACCGTACGGCTGCATCTCTTCCATAAAGCGGATGACAACCTCAGGCAGCTTCATCGCGCTGTCTTCCGAAATTTCGAGGATCAGGCGATCAACTGCAAATTGGGAGCCGGCAAGCTCGTGATCAAGAACGCGTCGCCACGCGGCATCCCCCAAGGAACGCGCGGAAACGTTCACGGACAACCGCAGGTTCGGATTCCGACGCAGCAGCTCAAACGCCAAGCGCAAGCTGGCCGCGTCTATGTCGCGTCCAAGGCTGTGTTCCTCAATCTCGCCCATGAACTGGGCGGCCGGAATGATCCGGCCCGTGGCGTCCATCACGCGGATCAGACACTCGTGAAATGCAACCGGATACCCGTCTTGCGCGGCACGCACCGGCTGCAATGCCAAACGGCAATCCCCGGCGTTCAAAGCCTCCCGCACCATGGTCAGGACATCGCGGTCACGGACGCTGACCGCATATTCCAGCGGGTCGCCCGGCGTTTGTTGATCCCATGCTGCAGCTTTGTTCGGCACGTCCAAGACCCTTGTTAAAGCCAGACCCTCGCATGACCGTGTTTAAAGGCTGGTAAAGAACGGGCGTTTGCACTCAATTGTTCGTACTAAGGAGAGCGCCATGTCAGACCGCTGCGACTGGGCCGGACCAGAGAAAATTTACACCGATTACCACGACACCGAATGGGGCGTGCCCGAATGGGACAGCCGTGCCTTATGGGAAAAGCTGATCCTCGACGGGTTTCAGGCCGGCCTCAGCTGGATCACGATCCTCAAGAAACGGGAAAACTTTCGCGCGGCCTTTGACGGCTTTAACCCCGAAACCATCGCCACATGGGGCGAGGCCGAGGTCGCCCGCCTGCTGCAGAACGAAGGCATCATCCGCCACCGTGGCAAGATCGAGGCCACAATCACCAACGCCCAAGCCTACCTGAAAATCGACGACTTTTCGGCCTATTGCTGGGGATGGGTTGGCGGCAGCCCGATCCAGAACACCTTTGCAACGATGGCCGAGGTTCCCCCCGCAACCGACCTGTCCACCGCCTTCTCCAAAGACCTGAAGAAGCGCGGCTTCAAGTTCTGCGGCCCGACCATTGTCTATGCCTGGATGGAAGCCTGCGGTCTGGTCAACGACCATCTGACGGGATGTCCACAGCACAGCATTTGCCGCGATCTGGGCCAGTCACCAACGGGTTAGCGCATCCTCGTCACTGTCTTTGGCAGCCACCCAATCGGCGCCGTCCTTGGTGACTTCCTTCTTCCAGAAGGGCGCGCGGGATTTCAGATAGTCCATCAGGAAATCCGCCGCCTCAAAGGCATCCTTGCGATGACGTGAGGCCGTGGCGACCATCATAATCACCTCATTCGCGGCCAGCGCCCCGAACCGGTGAATGATCATGGCATCGGCCAAATCCCAACGCCCCATGGCATCGGCACGGATCGCGCCCAGCGCCTTTTCCGTCATGCCGGGATAATGCTCGATCTCCATTTCAGAAAGACCGCCAGAGACGTCCCGCACCAGCCCCGTAAAAGACATCACAGCCCCCGCGCCAGCCACGGACGCGGTAAAGGTGTTCAACTCCCCGCCGGGATCGAACGGCATGGCCTGAACACGGATCATCCGCCGGTCATCGGCGGAAAAAAGGCAACCTCCCGCACACCATCCAAAGGCGCATCGAAATCGGCCAGCTCCTGATCCAGCGCAACCCGCAACGCAGACGTGTCGGCAAAAGCCATCTCATAGCGCGCCTCACGTGCGACCAGTTCGGCCACGAGGTCCTGCACCGTCGACGCCTGCGTCTCGACCTCTTCCATCGGCAGCCCGATCCGTTCTCGGACCCATGCAAAATACATCACTTGCATCACGTATCCTTCAGGTAAGGGACGGACTTCATCAGATAATCCGCGCCGGTGATGACCGTCAGCACCATCGCCGACCACAACAGGACAATCCCGACCCACCAAGAATAGATCATGCCGTTCAACTTCCAAAGGACGCCGCCCTCGTCAGGGATTTCGCGGGCCATGATCTGATCGAACGTTACCTGATCCATGCCTTCGATGGACATGTTGAAATACGTCTCGAACGCGCCGGTGGAAAACAGAACAGCAATCGCGGTCATCTGTGCGGCGGTCTTCCACTTGGCCAGCTTCGTCACCTTCAATGTGCCCGCCGTATCCCCCAAAAACTCCCGCAGGCCGGACACAAAGGTCTCGCGGAACATGATCAGTGTCGCGGGCAGCAATATCCACGGATCCATGCCGGAAAAGCCACAGATCACCAACAGGGCAATCACCACCATGGCCTTGTCGGCAATCGGGTCCAGCATCGCGCCCAGCTTAGTCTCCTGCTTCCACGCACGCGCCAGATAGCCGTCGATCCAGTCCGTTGTCGCCGCCACCACAAACAGCACCAAGGCGAACCAATCCGCCCAAGGCCGCGCAAAGTAAAGAAACATGATCGCCACGCCAGGGGCCGCAAGCAAACGCAACAGCGTCAGGATATTCGGAACGTTTAAAGTCATGACACGTATCTAAATCGTTTCATCCTAGGGCACCACCACCCCGCTTCTTTGATGCACAAATACCTAATCGCGCCGAAGGCGCGCCCCTCGGATTTCCGAAGGAAATTCGAAACCCAAAAACGGTCGGATTTGCGAAGCAAATTCGAAACTACCCCTCATGAAAATATCCATAGATCGTCTCGGCCATATTGTCCGAGATCCCGTCCACCGCCTTTAGATCCGCCAGCGCCGCCCGCGCCACAGCCTTGGCCGACCCGAAATGCTGCAACAAAGCCCGTTTCCGCGTAGCCCCGACGCCAGGCACATCGTCAAGCGGCGTGGCACCAATCGCCTTGGACCGTTTGGCGCGATGGGTGCCGATGGCGAAACGGTGGGCTTCGTCCCGCATCCGCTGGATGAAATACA
>JAHDFG010000095.1:0-4052 GCA_020628265.1 Pseudooctadecabacter sp.
CTTCCTGCATGGCCTTTTGCATCTCAAGGCGCAGCTCGGCAGTGGTCACGCCGCCGTCGGCGTGGCGCAGCCCGTCGAAACGGTCGAAGGCCCTGTCGACAGATGCTTTGTTCGTGGACGGGATGGCAGACGCGCGGTCCACAACATCGCCTGCACGGATCGCCGCAGCGCGGCCGAAGACGACAAGGTCGATGAGGCTGTTGGAGCCAAGGCGGTTCGCACCGTGAACGGACGCACAGCCCGCCTCACCCACGGCCATCAGGCCGGGTACGACAGCGTTGGGATCGTCCTTGGTCGGGGCCAGAACCTCGCCGTAATAGTTCGTAGGGATACCGCCCATGTTGTAGTGCACGGTCGGTAGCACGGGGATCGGTTCCTTGGTCACGTCGACGCCCGCGAAAATCTTGGCGCTTTCCGAAATACCAGGCAGGCGTTCGGCCAAAGCCTCAGCCGGCAGGTGATTCAGGTTCAGGTGGATGTGGTCGCCGTTTGCGCCCACGCCACGGCCTTCGCGGATTTCCATCGTCATGCAGCGGCTGACGTAGTCACGGGGTGCGAGGTCTTTGTAGTTCGGGGCATAACGTTCCATGAACCGCTCACCTTCCGAGTTCGTCAGGTAACCGCCCTCGCCCCGTGCGCCTTCGGTGATGAGGCAGCCGGACCCGTAGATGCCCGTGGGGTGGAACTGCACGAATTCCATGTCCTGCAGTGGCAGCCCAGCGCGGGCCACCATGCCGCCGCCATCACCGGTGCAGGTGTGGGCAGACGTCGCAGAGAAATACGCACGGCCGTAGCCGCCCGTCGCCAGCACGACCATCTTTGCGTTGAAGACGTGCATGGTGCCGTCGTCCAGCTTCCAGCAGACAACGCCGGTGCAGACGCCATCGTCGGACATGATCAGGTCGATGGCGAAATATTCGATGTAGAATTCAGCCTGCTGTTTCAGCGACTGACCATAGAGGGTGTGCAGGATCGCATGGCCGGTCCGGTCGGCGGCGGCACAGGTCCGCTGCACGGGCGGGCCTTCACCAAACTCGGTGGTGTGGCCGCCGAACGGACGCTGGTAAATCTTGCCTTCCTCCGTACGGGAGAACGGCACGCCGTAGTGTTCCAGCTCATACACCGCTTTGGGCGCTTCACGGGCGAGGTATTCCATCGCGTCCGTATCGCCCAGCCAGTCCGACCCTTTGACGGTGTCGTACATGTGCCACTGCCAGCTGTCCGGCCCCATGTTGCCAAGGGAGGCCGCGATGCCGCCCTGCGCTGCGACCGTATGCGAGCGTGTCGGGAAAACCTTTGAGATACAGGCCGTGCGCAGGCCCTGTTCGGCCATGCCCAGTGTTGCCCGCAAACCGGCACCACCGGCACCAACCACCACGACATCATATTCGTGGGTTTCGTATTCATATTCAGCCATCTTTGTGAACCTTCGAATGAATTAGAGTGCCATGCGGATCAGCGCGAAGAGGCCGACCCCGATCAGGACATATTGCAGTGCGCCAAGGCCGATGATCGCCAGTTTGCCGGCAAGGCCATGAACGTAATCCTCAACCGCCTCAACGGCCTCAGCCGTGAAGTGGGACACGCAGACAATCAGGGACAGGCCCACGATGATCGCAGGCAGCGGACGGCTGTAGTAGGCCAGCACCTCTTCGTAGGTGCCACCCAGACCGATGCCAAAGGTGATCACGAACAGCGGGATCATGACCTGCAACGCGATGGAACTGCGGATCATCTTCCAGAACTGTTCGGTACCCGTTTTGGCGGACCCAAGGCCAGCCGCACGCTTTCTATCTGTCAAAAAAGCCATCTCTCAAACCCCTTACAAAACGATGCTAAAGAAGATGGCCGCAAGGACCGAGATCAGGATCATCGCCTTGGCGAAAAGCTCCGACTGTTCGACATCCAGCATGTAGCCGAAGTCCCAGATGACGTGCCGCAACCGGCCCAGCATGTGGTAGAACAATGCGATCATCGCAAAGAACATGATCACATCGCCAAGGAAGCTGCGCAGCAGCCCGTCGATGAACCCGAAGGCAGCCTCGGAGGTTGCCGCGGCGATCAGCCACCAAACGATAAGGATCGAACCGGCCAACAGTGCCAGACCCGTGATGCGAACAAAGATCGACGACATAGACGTCCACTGCGGACGGTAGTACGGACCAATCATGAAAGGTGAGAGAGGGCGATTGCCCCGATTTACGTCGGCCATGGCGGTTCCCTTACGCTTCGTTACGACGGCTATGCCGCAACATGTCTTTCGTTCTTACTAACGATTTATGTGCTCATGTCACGCGATGCTGCCGCTAACAGGTGCGGATTCTTGACGCGGTTTGTGAGTTTTTTCAAATTTGTGATCACGCTTTCGCAGGTAGTGATCACAAAAGGACCCTAGCGCGAATCTAGGGCTGAAATCGGCTGGGTCAGCTCGCGGTAAAGCTTTCGCACGATCTGTTCGGGGTAGTCTTCAAAGGTGTTTGCGGTCACGGCAAAGGCCCCTGGCCCCGTGATCACATGTTCCTCGAACCAGTCTGTCAGCGGGAATCCCGTGTCCTCAATGACCAACGCGTTGACTGTCACGCCTGCCGCCGCCAGCTCGGGCCAGTGATCTGACGGGAAACTGCCTTCGTTGCTGATCCCGTCGCCCGAGATATCAATCACCCTTCTGTCGCATTCCGGAACGATCTCGAAATAGGGCAACGACAGCGCCATCGCTTCGCCAATCGCTGTTGAAAAGTCACGCCAGATGCGCGGCACGGTCGAGACTTGGAACGCGAAAGCATATACATCATCCGGCGTGTTCATTTGGGTCCAGTTGATCACGACCGTCTGGCGGCTGGTGCCTGTCCACTGCATCAAAGCGACCTGCGCTTTGGACGCCACGAGCGCACTGGTGATCGTACGGTCGGCCAATGCGGCGGCCAGCCCGTCCATCTGGATGCGGTATTCATCCCCATCGACTGAACCGGACACATCCACCGCCAGCATCAGCGCCACATCGCAAGCCGCGACGGGGTGGGCTGCAGTGATCAGACTGGCGAGTACGAGGCCCTTCATGTCAGCCAGCGTAGCGCCTTAGATTAAAGGCTCAAAATCATATCCGCGTCAGATCGCCATCAGCGCCCAATAGTCCAGATCCAGCAGAACATCGGGAATGTACTTGCCGTCCTCGCCGCGCAAGGCTCCGGCCTGACCGCCCTTGGTCGCAACCAGCCTGAGACGGATGGCACCCACACCGGGCGCAGAGGTTTCAGCGATATCAAGCACTTCGGACCATGCGCGGACCGTGTCACCGGCAAAGGCAGGGTTCGCATGGGCGCCGCCATTGATGGCTGCAATAACTTCAGCCCCTTCAAGCCCATTGAACGACAGGGCGCGGGCCATGGAGATGATGTGGCCGCCGTAGATCAATCGCTGCGCTTGTGGGCGGGCGGTGACATCAAAATGCACCTTGGCCGTGTTCTGCCACAACCGCGTGGCCATCATGTGCTCCGCCTCTTCCAGCGTCACACCATCCACGTGATCGATCACCTCACCGATCCGGTAATCGCCCAGACGGTGCGGCGCCTGCACGCCGGTCTCCGCGTAGCGGGTGAAATCCAGACCTTCCGGCACCTGCAGATCGGCCGCGGCCACGTGATCCGGCAGACCTGGCACCACAGCGTCCGGCGCAGGTGCGTCGGCGTCGCGTTTGCGCACCATGACCCACCGCGCAAAGGTCAGCACCTCATCCCCGTCGGCATTCAGGCCAACAGTTCGAACCCAGACGATACCGGTCTTTCCGTTGGAATTCTGCTTCAGACCAATGACCGTGGTCTGTGCCCGCAGCGCCTCGCCCGGATAAACAGGTTTCAACCAGCGCACATCAGCATAGCCAAGGTTGGCAACAGCATTCAAAGAGATATCCGGCACCGTCGCCCCGAACACCTTGTGAAACACAATCAGATCATCCAGCGGCGCGCGGGGCAGGCCCACGCCTTTAGCCACAGGATCAGAGACCGCCAGCGCAAACCGCGTGGGGTAAAGCGCCTGATAAAGCGCGCGCTCCCCCT
>JAHDFG010000095.1:4152-8061 GCA_020628265.1 Pseudooctadecabacter sp.
ACCGCCAGCGCAAACCGCGTGGGGTAAAGCGCCTGATAAAGCGCGCGCTCCCCCTCGCCCACAGTCCGTGCGGGCCCGTGATCAAAGACCTGCCCGACCTTGTAGTCCTCAAAGAAGTGGCCCGCGTTTGTCTTGGCGGCATGGGTCTTTTGTGTGTCGAGCATGGTCATTGTTGTCCCAGTTTCATATCGGGGGAATAGGGGGTGTCGACCTCTTTGGTGACGGCCTGCCCGCACCGCAGCACGCCGTTGGCGTGATCAAACGTGTATTGCGGATCACCATGCAGCACCCAGCCTTTGGACAGCGCCTCGGACACCTTGTGGCAAAAGGCCGAAGTGTCGTCTTCTGTCAGGAAACGGTAAATCAGCCCCATGGTGTCACTCCCAACCAATAGTGGATCAGCATCACGACGACCGTCACGACGAGTGATGCGACGCCGGCGATGATTTCGGATTTAATAGGCGGCGCATGGTAGGCCCCGCGCGGCCCTTCCGCGCGATTGATCACGACCATTTCCGCGATGGCCCACGCGGCAAGTCCGCCGAACAGCACAAAGGACGGCACATCGCCGTTCACCAGCAGGTGCGCGGCGGCCCAGACAACGACCGCAGTCAGTTGCGGGTGCCGAATGGCCCGCGTAACACGAGTGCCCTTGCCCGAAGCCGCGAACAGGTAGAATGCAAACAGCATCAACAGGTTGTTGATGCCGGTGAGGGCGCTGCTGCGCCCCCAATAGACCGCGCCGTCCGCCATCCGGTAGCCGAGCACCATCAAAACAATGGACAGGACCGACGCACCGGCGACGATGCCTTTGCCCGCCTCGCCGAAACCGGCGCGGTGGTCGGGTGCAATCCTTTTCCAGAAGTGCGCTCCGGCCCAAAGGACCAATCCAAGGATCAATAGGGTCATGTGTTCTCTAGCTCCGCGATGGCTTTGGCTTTCGCCAGCGTCGCCTGCGCGGTCACGATGTGCAAGTTTTCAACGATCTTGCCGTCAACGACCGCAACCCCCTGCCCCGCGGCTTCAGCCTCGGCAAAGGCCGCGATCTGGCGTTCGGCCAGTTCGACTTCGGCGGCGGTGGGGGCGAAGGCCGCATTGGCAATAGCCACCTGTGCGGGATGGATCAGGGACTTTCCATCAAAGCCCATGTCGCGGCCTTGTTCGCATTCGACCAAGAAGCCTTCCTCATCCTTGAACGCATTATAAACGCCGTCCACCGCGACCACGCCATGGGCACGGGCGGCCAGCAAACACATCTGCAATGAGGTCAGCAACGGCTCGCGGTCCGCGCGGTGGCGGGTGTTCAGGTCTTTCGCCAGATCGTTGGTGCCCAGCACAAACCCTTCGATCTTCGGGTGTGCTGCGATTTCGGCAGCATTCAGGATGCCCAACGGGGTCTCCATCATGGCCCAAACAGGTTTTTCCGTAAGCGCCGCCAAGGCGTCGACGTCGGCAGCACAGTTCACCTTGGGCAGCAAAACCGCGTCGCAATCCATGGCATCAGCCGCTTTCGCATCGTCCGCGCCCCATTCCGTATCAAGCCCGTTGATGCGCACGATCCGCAGCCGCGCGCCATAGCCGCCCTTCCCCAGCTCCTCGGCAAGGGTTGCGCGTGCTGCGACCTTCTCATCAGGGGCCACTGCATCCTCTAGATCAAAGAGGATCACGTCCACGGGCAGTCCCCGCGCCTTGTCGAGGGCCCGCACTTTGGAACCCGGAATATAGAGGGCAGAACGGTAAGGGCGGGTCATGGCGTGGCTCCAGTGCGAAACAATGTTGCGCCACAAGGGCCACAAACCGAAACATCTTGCAAGGCAAAAATGCCGCAACGCAGCGTGATTTGGCCCTCGCACGTGCGGCGCAACACCACCGCGCGCTGCGGTTAACCATATCTCAAAGGTTAACGGTGCAGGCTGTAACGCATCGTGAAACGGCAGTCGGCCCCCGATTGCACTTCGAAGAGGAGAGACCAATGACTGCCAAGATCATCGCCCTCACCTGTGCTGCGACCATGATCGCCAGCTCGGCCTATGCCCAGTCCCGCAACTGCGCGGAACACGCCATGGTCGTCGAACGCCTTGCGGACGGCTACGGTGAAAGCCGCCAATCCATTGGAATTGCCGCCAACAACACAGTTGTTGAGGTGTTTGCCTCGCTTGAGACCGGCACTTGGACCATCGTTGTCACCCAACCTGGCGGGCCGACCTGCCTTGTTGCCTCCGGTGAGGCCTTCCAGATGCTGGCCGAGGGTTTGCCCAATACCGACAGCGGTGCCTGACGTGCTGGGCGCTAAACCAAAGCGCCCACACCATCCCAAATCAGTTTGATCGACACGGCCAACAACATCCAGATGACCGCGCTGTAGAACACCTTTTCGGGCAGAATGCGGATCAGGTGATAGGCCACAAAGACGGCGATCACAGCAGGAACGAACAAAATCAGCGTGATCTGCAGGCTTTCGAACTGCAGTTGCCCCAGAAAGTAATAAGGCACGACCTTCAGGATGTTCATCGTGGCAAAGGCAGCCGTGGACGTTCCTGCAAACACCATCTTTGGCAGGCCAAGCGGAACTGCCCAAACCTGCCACGGCGGCGCACCCGAATGGCTGACGAAGCTGGTAAAGCCTGCCACAGTTGTCCAGAAGACGCCCTCTCCCTTGTGAACCGGCCGCGCCGCCGCGTCCGGCTTGCGGCGGAACAGGAAATTCACTGAAAACACGAGGCCGATCACGCCAATGATGATCCGCACAAGGTCTTCAGTCACCAAATGTGCCGTGGCCCATCCGATGCCCGTTCCGATGACGATCCCGATCAGCGCGATGCGGATCAGGGCAAAGTTGATGTGTTTACGGTAGGCCCACAGCCCGAAAACATCCGAGAAGATGAAGACCGGCAAAAGCAGACCCGCGGCCGTCAACGGATTGATCGCGATCGACAGAATCGGCACCGCCAAGGAGCCAAAGGCCGGAGCGCCGCCCTTCGACAAGCCAACACAGAATGCTGCCGTCACGGCCAGAACCCAGAATAATGCGCCTTCCAAAGGTGTTCCCTTCCGCCATGGAATCACGTGCCGGTCTGCCCCACCCTCGGGCGCGGCTGCCATCCGTGGGCGGACGCTAGCGCAAACAATACCATGGAAACAATGGCCTGTGCGGCGGCCTCGCAGCGCCGCAGCGCAGCACACTTGCGCGGCGGGCTGCAAAAGACTACCCATCCCCCCGACCATTCACGAACGGACAAAGGATCCATTGCACATGGCCAGACCCAAGATCGCGCTTATCGGCGCAGGGAACATCGGCGGGACACTCGCGCATCTTGCAGCAATCAAGGAACTTGGCGACGTCGTCCTTTTCGACATCGCAGAGGGCCTGCCAGAGGGCAAAGCCCTCGACATCGCAGAATCCGGCCCCTCCGAGGGGTTTGATGCCGCAATGTCCGGCACCCAGTCTTACGAAGACATCGCCGGCGCCGACGTCTGCATCGTCACCGCAGGCGTTGCCCGTAAGCCAGGCATGTCGCGTGACGATCTCTTGGGCATCAACCTGAAGGTCATGAAATCCGTGGGCGAAGGCATCGCCAAACACGCGCCGGACGCCTTTGTGATCTGTATCACCAACCCGCTGGACGCGATGGTTTGGGCGCTGCGCGAATTCTCCGGCCTGCCCCACAACAAGGTCTGCGGCATGGCTGGCGTTCTGGACTCTGCCCGCTTCCGCCACTTCCTTGCGGAAGAATTCAACGTCTCCATGCGCGACGTCACAGCCTTCGTGCTAGGTGGCCACGGTGACACCATGGTGCCCTCCGTACGCTATTCCACCGTAGCCGGCATTCCGCTGCCCGACCTGATCGAGATGGGTTGGACCACGCAGGACAAGATGGACGCGATCGTTCAGCGCACCCGTGACGGCGG
>JAHDFG010000096.1 GCA_020628265.1 Pseudooctadecabacter sp.
GCGAGGCGAGGCCGATGAGAAGAAACAGGCAAAACGGTTTGTAGTAGGGTTCCCACTTCGGGATGAACAACCGCGTCCCCAGCCAGACCCCCAGCAGCGTGGGCGGAATCAGCGCAAGCCCGCGCAGGGCGGCTGTGGTGTTCATGGTGCCGAATCCCAACTGGATGAACAGGGACAGCCCGCCGGACGCAAACAGGAACAACACTAGCGTGCCACGCATAGACCGCGCCGCACTGCCCAGCGACAGCACGTAGAGCGCGATGACCATGCCGCCCACATGGGCCAGCCCCGATGCGATTCCCGCGATGATCCCGGCGATCATGGTTCCCGGTTTTGAGTCGACGCCGCGAATACGAACCTTGGCCAATTGCAGGGCCGCCAGCGTGACGATCAACGCAAGGGCGACCGCTTTGGATGTATCGATGGGCAAGGCCAACGTCAGCCACAGGCCCAAGGGCCACCCGATCACGGAGCCCAGAACCAGCAACAAGGCGGTGGGCCGATCCGCATCCTGAATGCCTGCACGCGCCATCATCAGGCTGGCCGACATTTCCAGAAACCAAAGGACGGGGATCAATGCGACGGGGGCGATGAATGTCGCGGCAGAGGCCATGATGAGGGCCGATAGTGCGAACCCCGAAAAGCCCCGTACGATGCCAGCGGCAAAGGTGATCCCGACCAGTGCGAGGATCTCCAACTGCGACAGCTGTGTGAGGTCCGAAAGCCATGTCACGACCCCGCCCCGCAGGAAATCGCATCCACAGCGATCTGGCGTTCTTCATCGGCTTTGACCACGTGAACCGGGACGTCGCCCAGAAACGCCAGATGCGCCATGATCCGGTCGCGGATCGGGGCGCTGTTCTGGCCGATGCCGCCCGTGAACGCCACGGCGTCCAGCCCGCCCATGGCCACCACTGCTGATCCTGCGTGCCGCGCGGCCCAGTAGCAAAAGTGGTCGACGGCAAAACGGGCCTCATCCGTGTCGGCGGCCAGAAGCAGGCGCATATCATTGGATCCGCCAAGGCCCTTCAGCCCGCTGTCCTTGTTCAACCGGCGCGATGCGGCGTCCGCCCCGTGAATCTCCGCCATGCGCAGCACAGCCATGCCATCAATGGCACCGGACCGTGTGCCCATGGTGAGACCATCAAGGGGCGAATAGCCCATGGAGGTGGCGACCGATTTGCCCTGATGGATCGCACACAGTGACGCGCCGGACCCAAGGTGGAAGGCCAGCAAGCGGTCCGGCAGGGCGTCGCCGAACTGGGTCACGATCCACGCGTAGCTGAGCCCGTGGAACCCGTAGCGGCGGATGCCCATATCGCGGTCTTCCTTGGGGATCGCGTAGGCGGTCGCGATGTCCGGATTGGTCGCGTGAAAGGCCGTCCCGAAAGAGGCGTATTGCGGAAGGTCTGGGGCGAGCGCCGTGATGGCATGGATGCCGGCCAGATTGTTGGGGTTGTGAAGCGGGGCGAGCGGGGTCGCGGCCTCGATGCCTGCGATGACGTCGTCGGTGACGGGACAGGGTGCCACAAGCGACGTGCCGCCATGGACCACACGGTGGGCTGCCGCTGTCAGGTCCGACATTGCGATGCCTTGGGCGGTCAGGCTGGCCATGATCGCCGACAGGGCTGTGTCATGGTCAGGGGCGGCGATGTCTTTGTCGTCGGTGCCAAGGTCGATATGCGCCAAGGGGCCGCCAATGCCGCTGACCTGTCCGGCCATCACTTCGGTCAAGCGCGTACCTTCGGATGGCCGGAACACGGCCACCTTGATCGAGCTGGACCCTGCATTGACGACCAGAATCATGTGCTACCCCGCCGCCATGATCGCGCCCAAGGCGATGGACGACAGACGGGCCGCCGCCGGATCGGCGCGGGACGTCAGAAGGATCGGCACCTTCGCCCCCATGACGATGCCACCGGCACAGCCACCCGTGAGGTAGACGAAGGATTTGAACAGCGCGTTGCCGCTGACGATGTCGGGCACGATGATAGCATCGGCCTGACCCGCGACGGGATCATCCGTCAGCTTCTTGGCCTTCACGGCCTTGGGCGACATGATCAGATCAAAGGCCAGCGGACCGGAGAAGTCGGCGTCGTCGATATTCTCCTCCGCCCAGTCTCGCAATTCGCGGCCTTCCATGGACGAGGGCACGCTTTCGATGGCGGACTCGGTGGCCGACAGGAAGGCGACCTTCGGGCGGGCGTTGCCCAAACGGTGCAACAGGCTCACGACTTCCTGCGTGGCGTCTTTGCGGGTGTCGATATTCGGGTCCACATTCACGGCGGCGTCTGAGATGGTGATCGACGCGTCGCCTTTGGTGATGTGGAAGATGTGGACAAAGCGTTTGCCGGTGCGCAAGCCATTGTCGCGGGCCACGGCGGCGCGCATGAAGGCGTCGGTGTGCAACTGGCCTTTCATCAGAACGTCAGCGCGGCCTTCACCGCAGGCGCGGGCGGCGGCCATGCCGCTTTCGATCTCGCCGTCCGCCTCGATCAACTCAAAGCCCGAGATATCCCAGTCCAGCTTTTCGGCCTCGGCCTCGATCATGTCCCGTTCGCCGGTGAAGATCGGGACCATCATGTTGGCTTCGGTCGCTTCCTTGGCCGCGAGCATCGGCAACGGTGCACCGGCGCGGGCAATGGCGACACGCGGGGAGGGCGCATCCTGGGCCAGCTTGATGATATGTGCCGGAACCTGCGCCTCGGCGTCCGATAGAAAGCCCATGGTATTCCCCTTAAAACAGTTGGACCGAGGCAGGGGTGGCCCCGCCTCGGTCAATCTTAGCGTAACCGCTTAAGCGACGGTCTGCGGCTTCATGTCATCCTTGGAGATGCCAGCCACAGCGACCGGCTTCTTCATGGCGTCGCGACGGAAGGGCTCGCCCAGTTCCTGGTTGATCATGGCTTCGATCAGCGTGGTCTTGCCGTGGTTCATCTGATCGTCGATGGCCTTGTTCAGGGCGGCGGTCAGCTCTTCCATGGTGCGGGCGACAACGCCTTGCAGGCCGCAGGCTTGCGCGATGCCAGCGTAGGACACCTGCGTGTCGAGTTCCGTGCCGACGAAGTTGTCGTCAAACCACAGGGTGGAGTTCCGCTTTTCCGCGCCCCACTGGTAGTTGCGGAACACGATCTGCGTGATCGGAGGCCATTCGCCACGACCGATGGCCGTCAGTTCGTTCACAGCGATACCGAAGGCACCGTCGCCTGCGAAGCCCACGACCGGCACATCAGGCTGGCCGATCTTGGCACCGACGATGGCGGGCAGGCCGTAGCCACAGGGGCCAAAGAGGCCAGGCGCCAGATACTTACGACCTTCGTCGAAGTCCGGATAGGCGTTGCCGATGGCGCAGTTGTTGCCGATGTCGGAGGAGATGATCGCCTCACGTGGGAGGGCGGACTGGATCGCACGCCATGCCATACGCGGGGACATCCAGTCGGGCTTGTCCGCACGGGCACGTTCGTTCCACGTGGTGCCTGGATCGTCGTCTTCGTGGTCCATCGAGGACAGCTGCTGCGCCCAGTTGGATTTCGTTTCCGCGATCTTGGCTTTGCGGTCCGCGCGGCCTGCGTCGCCTGCATCATCGCTGAGGTTCGCAAGGATGCCCTTGGCGACCTTGGCCGCGTCACCCACGATGCCGACGGTGACCTTCTTGGTCAGGCCGATGCGGTCGGGGTTGATGTCGACCTGAATGATCTTGGCGTCAGCGGGCCAGTATTCCATGCCGTAGCCCGGCAGGGTGGAGAACGGGTTCAGACGGGTGCCGAGGCAGAGGACAACGTCAGCCTCTTTGATCAGCTCCATGCCAGCCTTTGATCCGTTGTAGCCCAGCGGGCCTGCAAACAGAGGGTGGGAGCCCGGGAAGGCGTCGTTGTGCTGGTAGCCCACGCACACAGGCGCATCGAGCTTTTCAGCCAGCGCCTTGGACGCATCAATGCCGCCTGCGGACAGAACCACACCGGCACCGTTCAGGATGACAGGGTTCTTGGCGGAGGAAATAAGATCAGCCGCCTTCTTGATGGAGTTCTCGCCACCGGGGGAGACTTCGAATTCGATCGGGTCGGGGATTTCGATGTCCACGACCTGCGTCCAGAAATCGCGGGGGATGTTGATCTGTGCAGGGCCGGACAGGCGCTTGGCCTGAGAAATCACGCGGGTCAGAACCTCGGCCACGCGGGACGGGTCACGGACCTCTTCCTGATAGGCGACCATGTCCTCGAACAGGGCCATCTGCTCGACCTCTTGGAAGCCACCCTGACCGATGGTCTTGTTGGCGGCCTGCGGGGTGACCAGCAGCAGCGGGGTGTGGTTCCAGTAGGCGGTCTTGACAGCGGTCACGAAGTTGGTGATGCCGGGACCGTTCTGGGCGATCATCATGGACATCTTGCCGGTGGCGCGGGTGTAGCCGTCGGACATGAAGCCGGCAGACCCCTCGTGGGCGCAATCCCAGAACTGGATGCCAGCGGCAGGAAAGATGTCCGAGATCGGCATCATGGCGGACCCGATGATACCGAACGCATGTTCGATGCCGTGGGCTTGAAGCGTCTTAACGAAGGCTTCTTCGGTCGTCATTTTCATATGGGAATCCCCCTTTGCGTGTTTGGCTGCATCTTACGTCCAAGGCCCAGCTTCGGTTAGGTCCAGATCGGCATGCAGTTTATTGCCAAGATAATCGTTATTAAGACCGTTAGTCTCATTAGTGGCGGTGAAAGTCGAGTCTTTTGACTCATTATCGGAGGTTGTCCATTCGGCTCAGGTCATTTCACCTATAGTACGGGCGATCAGGGAAACGCCTTCTGTGATCCGCGGGCTCGGGATCGAACTATAGGCCAGACGGTAATAATTCTGCGGCGGTGTCGGGCTGCCGAAAAAGGCGTGGCCGGGTTCGACCAGAACGGACTTTTCCGCCAGTCGTGCCGCAAGCACGCGGGTGTCCACATGGTCCGGTGCACGCATCCACAAGGAGGAGCCGCCAAAAGAACCGCGCCCCGCAACGGTCAACCCATGTTCATTGAGCGCCCGATCAATCGTCGTGCGCCGGTCATGGAAAGCGCGGGACATGCGTTTGACCAGTGCATCGTAGTGACCCCGGGACAAAAAGTAGGTCACGGTCCGCTGGATATGCCCCGGAGGGTGCCGCAGCACCGACGCCCGCAGCGCCCGCGCTTCGCGAATGAACGGGGCGGGGCCAACCATGTAGCCCAGCCGCAGCCCAGGGAAGAGCGACTTGGAGAAGCTGCCCACATAGATCACGCGGCCATTTTTATCGAGGGACTTGAGCGCAGGCGAAGGCGGTTTCAGAAACGACATCTCGAACTCGTAGTCGTCCTCGACGATCAGGAAGTCGTCCCGCTCGGCTTTCTCCAGCAGGTCCTGCCGCCGCGACATGGGCATGGTGGCCGCTGTCGGGCACTGGTGGCTGGGTGTGGTGAACAGCACGTCGGTTTCGGCGGGCAGGGCATCGGGGGGCAGGCCGTCGCTGTCCACGGGGATGGAATGAAGATGACAGCGGGATTGTTCCAAGATGCCGCGCAGGGCCGGATAGCACGGGTCTTCGATGGCGGCCGTCCGGCGCTGGGTCAGCAGCACCTGCGCCGTCAGCCACAGCGCGTTCTGGGCCCCCAGCGTCAGCAGGATTTCATCCGGTTTGGCGAGGATCCCACGGCGGGGCAGGGTCTGGCGGGCGATGAAGTCCAGCAGCTTGGGGTCGTCGCTGTCAAAGTAGTCGGCCGTCAACGCGTCGAAATCCTTGCGTCCCAAAGCCTCAAGCGCGCAAAGGCGCCAGTTGGCGCTGTCGAACAACGTGGGATCAGCCTGTCCGTAGATGAACGGATAGCGGTAGCTGGCCCAATCTGCGGGCTTTGAAAACGGATCGGCCGAGGTATAGCGTCGCCCGATCGCGCGGGACCAATCCACGGTACTGTTTTCCGTGGCATTGGCGGGGAATAGCGGGGGTTCCGGCGCATTGTCGGACACGAAATAGCCCGACCGCCCGCGGGCCACGATGTAGTCATCTGCCAGCAGTTCCGTGAACGCCAGTGTCACCGTGATCCGGCTGACGCCGAGGTGTTCGGCCAGTTTGCGCGACGACGGCAGTTTCTCACCCGGACGGAACCGCCCCGCCAAAATCCCCTCGGCCACCAACTGCCGGATCTGCGTTTGCAGCGTGCCTTCGGCATCGGGTTTCAGAAAGAAGGTTTCAACGGGTAGGGCCATAAGGCCTTTTAGCTGGCCTTAACGGGGAAGTGAACTGGTCTTAGGGAGTGCGCGATCAACGCCTCCGTTTCGGCACGCGGCTGATGAAGTCGGGCGGACGTTTGGCGACCCATGCAAAGAACTTGGCCAGTCTCGGGTGGGCACGCAAGGCCTCTGGACTGGCATAGTTTCGGGCGAGCTCAGCCTCTGACAATGTCGCGTGGATTTCCTTGTGACAGATATGATGCACAAGAATCACGGGCCCGCCCTTGCCGCCTTTCAGCTTCGGGATCAGGTGATGCAGGCTTTGCGGAACGCCCTCAGGGATAGGGCGCAGGCAAAGGGGGCAGGTCGGATCGTCGGACATGCCCCCCTAGATAATGCCTCATTGCTGTTGCGCCACAATGGCTGCGAAGGCGCGGCTGTCCACGGCGAGGTTGGCTTGGGCAAAGGGCGTCTTATTGTCCTCGTCGTCAAAGAACATGCTGTCCACGGCGATGATCTTCCACGCGCCGCCCACGTTCAGCAGGAACGGTGAACCGCTGTCGCCCTGCGCCGTGTCGCATTCGTGCAGGATCGAATTGTCCTCATAGGCCTCGACCACGCGGCAGCCTTGGTTGCCGGACATGTTGTCGCCCGTGTCCCAGGAATAGCCCGCCTGATTGACCAGCAGGCCGGAGCGCCCGATCTGGCTCAGGTCCGCGGCTGTCAGCTCATGCACCTCCAGATAGCCGATCTCATTGCCCAAGGGGCGGTCGAGCGTCACCAGCGCCCAGTCATGGCCATTGCCGCCACCCGCGGGCATGCTTTCGGGTGTGTAGGCAGGGTCAAAGACCGCTCCGGTCACTTTGGCCTGCCCTTGATCCGTCCCACGGCTGAGGCCAGCGGAGAAGCTGATCGGCGTCAGGGTTTCGTTGCCGGTATCGGTGACGCAATGCGCTGCCGTCAGCACCAGAGAGGGGCCGACCAGCGTACCGGTGCAGCCGCCGCCCTCTGCCAGTTCAAGCGAGCCGATGGCGCGCCATGGCATCTGGGTGGTGTCCACTAGGAACCGGTCATCCCGTCCGAAGAAGTGATTTTCCAGACCCGCAGGGCGCGACCGGCCCAGACAGTCGGCGGTGTCGCTGAATGCCTCGCAGGTGCCATTGCCGGTGCCGGGTTCATTGCACACACCATCAAAGGCCGTGTTGCAGGTGTCCGTGCGGTTGCGCAGGTAGGCCACGTCGGCGCAGTCGGTCACGTCTGTTCCGCTGGTGCAGTTGTCCGTCCCGATGCCGGGCTCGTCACATTCGCCATCATTGGCCCAACGGCAGCTGTCTTCACCACCCATGGCCATCGCACGACAGTCAGAGGCGTCGGTCCCCGTCTCGCAAAAGATCGTGCCACCAAAATTCACGTCATCACATTCGCCGTCGTTCGAATACTGGCAGCTGTCATCGCCCAATTGCGTGCGCAGGTTGGCGGGGACAAGTTCCAGCAGACGGGCCAAAGCCTCGGGCGAGTTGCCATAAAGGTTGCAGTCGGTGCTGTCGGAGCCGTCCACGCAGGCCCCGCCGCCGCCGTACCGCAGCTCATCACATTCGCCGTCATTGGCCCATTCGCAGCTGTCGTCGTCCAATCCCATGGCCAGCTGCCGGCAATCGGCGCTGTCCGTGCCGTCCTGACAGTAACCGCCACCGCCATAGCGGGCCTCGTCACATTCGTTGTCGTTGGAATATTCACAGGAGTTGTCGCCGCCGCCCAACGCAGGCGAGACGTTGGTGATCTGCGCGCTGCAATCGGTCGTGTCGGTGCCTGCCTCGCAGAAGCC
>JAHDFG010000097.1 GCA_020628265.1 Pseudooctadecabacter sp.
TGAGGATCATCCACTCCGGACGGTTGCCGGATTCGATGAAGCTTTCGACGATCTTGAGACGCTTGATGATCTTCTTGGGCTTGAGTTCACCGGTGGCAACCTTCAGCTCTTCGCGCAGGTGCTCGGCTTCGCCCTCAAGGTCGATCTGGGACAGCATTTCACGGATTGCTTCGGCGCCGATGTTGGCGGTGAAGGCGTCCATGCCATAGGCGTCCTGCGCGTCGAGGTATTCTTCCTCGGTCATCAGGGCACCGTATTGCAGGTCCGTCAGGCCGGGTTCGATCACCACGTAGTTTTCAAAGTACAGGATGCGTTCCAGATCGCGCAGCGTCATGTCCAGCATCAGACCGATGCGGGACGGCAGGGACTTCAGGAACCAGATGTGTGCGACGGGGGCTGCCAGTTCGATGTGGCCCATACGCTCACGACGCACTTTCTGCAGCGTAACTTCCACGCCGCATTTCTCGCAGACAACGCCGCGATATTTCATGCGCTTATATTTGCCGCAGAGGCATTCGTAGTCCTTGATCGGCCCGAAAATACGAGCACAGAATAGGCCGTCACGCTCTGGCTTGAACGTGCGGTAGTTGATGGTTTCGGGCTTCTTGATCTCACCAAAGGACCAGCTGAGGATCCGTTCGGGGGAGGCCAAAGAGACCTTGATTTCGTCAAACGTTTTCGCCGGGGTGAGCGGGTTAAACGGGTTGTTTGTCAGTTCCTGGTTCATATCGATACCTTCTCAGTATGGCGGGATGGGGGGCGGGCCAAAATTCTGGAATTTTGGCCCCGAAAACAAATTTCCGGAAATTTGTTATTCGTCCTCCACATCCGCATCCAGGAGTTCCATGTTGAGGCCGAGGCCCCTGACTTCTTTGACCAGAACGTTGAACGATTCCGGCACGCCGGCTTCGAAGTTGTCCTCGCCTTTGACGATGCTTTCGTAGACCTTTGTCCGGCCTGCCACGTCGTCCGACTTCACCGTCAGCATTTCCTGCAGGGTGTAGGCGGCGCCGTAGGCTTCCAACGCCCAGACTTCCATCTCACCGAAGCGCTGACCACCGAACTGCGCCTTACCACCCAGCGGCTGCTGCGTGACGAGGGAGTACGGCCCCGTGGAACGGGCGTGGATCTTGTCGTCGACCAAGTGGTGCAGCTTCAGCAGGTATTTGATGCCCACAGTCACAGGCCGTGCGAACTGTTCACCGGTGCGCCCATCGAACAGGATCGACTGGCCGGATTCAGAGAACCCTGCCCGCACCAATGCGTCGTTCACGTCTGCCTCAACAGCGCCATCAAAGACCGGCGTTGCAATCGGCACACCGCGGGCAACGTTGCCTGCAGCCTCGACCAGCTGGCCTTCGTCCATGCCTTCGATGCCTTCTTCGTAGACATTGTCACCGTAGGCGATCTTCATCGCATCACGGACCGGCGTCAGGTCACCGCTGCGGCGGTATTCGCCCAGTGCTTCGTCGATGTGCAGACCCAGACCGCGTGCGGCCCAACCCATGTGCGTCTCAAGGATCTGACCAACGTTCATACGCGACGGCACGCCGAGCGGGTTCAGCACGAAGTCGACAGGGGTACCATCCGCAAGGAACGGCATGTCTTCCATCGGGACAACCTTGGAGATCACACCCTTGTTGCCGTGACGACCAGCCATCTTGTCGCCGGGCTGCAGCTTACGCTTCACAGCCACGAAGACCTTGACCATCTTCATCACGCCCGGGGGCAGGTCATCGCCGCGGCGCACCTTCTCGACCTTGTCTTCGAACCGAGCGTCGAGCAGTTTTTTCTGCGCTTCGTACTGTTCGTTCAGGGCTTCGACGATCTGTGCGTCATCTTCTTCCTTCAGGGCCAGCTGCCACCAGTGGCTGCGCGGCATGTCTTCCAGAAGCTCGGCGTCGATGGTCGTGCCCGCCTTGATGCCTTTGGGGCCCTTGGCAACGGTCTTGCCTTCGATCATGGACCGCAGACGGGCGTAGATGTTGCGATCCAGGATCGTCATCTCGTCGTCACGGTCACGGGCAAGGCGCTCGACCTCTTCCCGCTCGATCTGCAGGGCACGTTCGTCTTTCTCAACGCCGTGGCGGTTGAACACGCGGACTTCAACGACCGTCCCGAAGTCGCCCGGGGGCAGACGCAGGGAGGTGTCGCGGACGTCAGATGCTTTCTCACCGAAAATGGCGCGCAGAAGCTTTTCCTCCGGCGTCATCGGGCTTTCACCCTTGGGCGTGATCTTACCGACGAGGATGTCAGCAGGGCCAACTTCCGCACCGATATAGACGATGCCCGCTTCGTCGAGGTTGCGCAGGGCTTCCTCGCCGACGTTCGGGATGTCGCGGGTGATTTCTTCCGGCCCAAGCTTCGTGTCACGGGCGGCGACTTCGAATTCCTCGATGTGGATCGAGGTGAAGACGTCGTCGCGCACGATGCGTTCGGAGATCAGAATGGAGTCTTCGTAGTTGTAGCCGTTCCACGGCATAAACGCGACGACCACGTTCTTACCAAGCGCCAGTTCACCGATATCCGTCGACGGACCGTCGGCAATAACTTCGCCCTTCTGAACCGTGTCACCCACTTTCACCAGCGGACGCTGGTTGATGCAGGTGTTCTGGTTGGAGCGCTGGAATTTGCGCATGCGGTAGATGTCGACGCCAGGATCGCCAACCTCAAGGTCGGACGTTGCGCGTACAACAATACGGGTCGCATCAACCTGGTCGATAATACCCGCACGCTTCGCCATGATCGCAGCGCCGGAATCGCGGGCCACAACCTCTTCGATGCCGGTGCCAACGAGCGGAGCCTCTGCCTGAAGCAGCGGCACGGCCTGACGTTGCATGTTCGAGCCCATGAGTGCGCGGTTCGCGTCGTCGTTCTCAAGGAACGGGATCAGCGAGGCTGCGACGGACACCAACTGCTTGGGCGAGACGTCGATCAGGTCCACGTTGCCAGTCGGGGCCAGCGTGTATTCGCCGTTCTGACGGGTGTTGACCATCTCGTTGGTGAACTTGTTGTTTTCGTCCAGCGAGGCGTTGGCCTGAGCAACCGTGTGGCGCATCTCTTCAGTGGCGGACATGTAGGACACTTCGTCCGTAACCTGACCGTCAACAACCTTGCGGTACGGGGTTTCGATGAAGCCGTACTTGTTCACGCGAGCAAAGGTGGCCAGCGAGTTGATCAAGCCGATGTTCGGGCCTTCCGGCGTTTCAATCGGGCACATCCGGCCATAGTGGGTCGGGTGCACGTCGCGGACTTCAAAGCCAGCGCGCTCGCGGGTCAGACCACCCGGCCCAAGTGCGGAAAGACGACGCTTGTGCGTGACTTCCGACAGCGGGTTCGTCTGGTCCATGAACTGCGACAGCTGCGAAGAGCCGAAGAATTCGCGAACGGCGGCGGCAGCCGGCTTCGCGTTGATGAGGTCCTGAGGCATGACCGTGTCGATCTCAACAGAGGACATGCGCTCCTTGATCGCACGTTCCATCCGCAGCAGACCCACGCGATACTGGTTTTCCATCAGTTCGCCAACGGAACGCACACGACGGTTGCCGAGGTGGTCGATGTCGTCCACGTCGCCCTTGCCGTCACGCAATTCGACCAGCGCCTTGATACAAGCTACGATGTCTTCCTTGCGCAGGGTGCGCAGGGTGTCTTCGGCCTCAAGCGCCAGACGCATGTTCATCTTCACGCGGCCAACGGCGGACAGGTCATAACGCTCGGCGTCAAAGAACAGGCTGTCAAACAGGGTCGATGCAGCATCAACGGTGGGCGGCTCGCCCGGGCGCATGACGCGGTAGATGTCCATCAGCGCGGTTTCGCGGGACATGTTCTTGTCCGACGCCATGGTGTTACGCATGTAGGGGCCGACATTGACGTTGTCGATGTCGAGCACCGGAATGGTGGTGACGCCTGCATCGACCAACTCCTTCAGGGAGCCGCCGATCACTTCGCCGTCTTTGTCCATCTCCAGCGTCAGCTCATCACCGGCTTCGACGTAAATGGCGCCGTTTTCTTCGTTGATGATGTCGAGTGCTGCGAACTTGCCAACGATCTGTTCGTACGGAACGAGAAGCTCGGTCACTTCGCCTTCGTCGATCAGCTTTTTGACGGCGCGCGGCGTGACCTTCTTGCCAGCTTCGGCAATGACTTCGCCGGACTTTGCATCGACCAGATCAAATGCAGGGCGAGTGCCACGGACACGCTCGGGGAAGAACTTGGTTTTCCAGCCCTTCGCCTTCTTGTCCAAGGTGTAGTCGACGGTGTCATAGTAGGCGTTCATGATCGCTTCTTGATCAAGGCCCAGCGCATAAAGCAGCGTCGTCACCGGCAGCTTGCGGCGGCGGTCGATGCGCGCGAACACGAGGTCCTTGGCGTCGAATTCGAAGTCGAGCCAAGAGCCGCGGTA
The DNA here is from genome assembly GCA_020628265.1 of Pseudooctadecabacter sp. GTDB lineage: Bacteria > Pseudomonadota > Alphaproteobacteria > Rhodobacterales > Rhodobacteraceae > Octadecabacter. Next base: position 4,403 of record JAHDFG010000097.1, read on the forward strand.
GGGGATGATCCGGCAGGCGAACAGCAATTTGCCCGAGCTGTGCGTCTTGCCTTTGTCGTGATCAAAGAACACGCCAGGCGAACGGTGCATCTGGGAAACGATCACACGCTCGGTGCCGTTGACGACAAACGTGCCGTTCGGGGTCATCAGGGGCATGTCACCCATGAAGACATCTTGTTCCTTGATGTCCTTGACGGACTTGGCGCCCGTATCCTCGTCCACATCAAACACGATCAGGCGCAGCGTTACCTTCAACGGCGCGGAATAGGTCATGTCGCGCTGCTGGCACTCTTCGACGTCGTACTTGGGCTTCTCCAGCTCGTACTTCACGAATTCCAGAACGGAGGTTTCGTTGAAATCTTTGATCGGGAAGACCGACTGAAACACGCCATTGATCCCCTCGCCGTCCATAGGCGCGTCCTGATCGCCGGAGCGCAGGAACAGATCATAGGAGGATTTCTGAACCTCGATGAGGTTCGGCATGTCGAGGACTTCGCGGATTTTCCCGTAATATTTACGGAGACGTTTCTGACCGAGGAACGTTTGCGCCATGTGTCTGGACACCTTTCAATTCTCACCGGTGACCTTGCAGTTGGGCGGCTGCGCGGTCGACCACAGAGACGACAATAAAACAGGTCCATTCTTGCCGTGCGTCCCACCGCATGGCCCCCGACCTGTTTCCTGCCTTGGAAAACATCCCGCAGGATGCTTACCAAGGAAGGGTTGCCCGCAACGCCTCTTTGCCCCTGAAAACGCTAAGTTATCAGTGGTTTTGACGGCTCCATGCTGCAAGACAGAAAAAGCGGCTTCGAATCAATCGAACCCGCGTGGATTGTGCAAATAAGTCGTAAACAGCCCAAAGACAACCCCGCAGGGCCCAGTCTTTGGAAAAAACGCATCTTTGCGTCGAAGCCCAATCATCAATCAGCATGTGTCGCGGGTCAAGTCCAAGTTTAGGCGGCGGTCCGCGGGGCGGCAAATGTAGGCGATTGCACGATGCCTGCATCGAACAATTGTGCGACCTCAGTATCCGTCATGCCGACCACATCGCCGAGCACTTCTTCGGTGTGTTCCCCCAGAACAGGGGCGGGTGCGGGGTCCGTGCGGCCCAAGGCGTTAAATGTCGCGGGATGACCAGGAACCAGATAGGGACCGATGCCGGGCTGATGGACCTGTCTGAACATCGGGTTTTCGGTGGTCAGGTCGGGATCGCTTTGCATGGCCTCCCGCGTGGTGCGGAACTCTGACCAGGTCAGGCCCTTTTCGTTGAAGGCACCCTCAAAATCGCTGACCTTGCGCGCGGAAAAGAATGTCTCGAGAACGGCCGTAATCTCTTTGCGATAGGTCCAGCGCACGCCTTCATCTGCGAACGACACACCTAGCCCCTGCTCCATCGCGTAAAAGATTTCGTCGGTGCCCGTTGCCGCGACCAACCCGCGCCACTGCCGGTCTGTCAGTCCGATGACCATGACACGACGCCCATCGGCACACACGAAATCCTGCCCGTAGGCCCCATACAACGCGTTGCCGGACTTGGTGCGGTCATTTGCGTTCAACGTTACATCGCCGATCATTCCGAGATGGCCCAGCGTGGCCGCCGCAACGTCCTTTAGGGCAATCTCCACCTCTTGGCCGCCCCCACCTCGCAGCCGGTGGCGCTCTGCCGCAAGAAGTGCGGACACACACATGTTGCCTGCGATCAGATCCCAAGCCGGTAAGGCGTTCGCAACGGGTCCGTCGTGACCTTCAGGACCGGTGATGTCGGGGATGCCCAAAGCGGGGTTCACTGTGTAATCGACTTGCGGGCGGCCATGACGGTCCCCTGTCAGCGTCACCATGATCAGATCATCACGTTCCTTGCGCAGGGTTTCGTAATCCATCCAGCCGCGCACGCGAAGATTGGTCAGGAAAAGACCGGCGTCTGGTCCGGGGGCTGTGATGATCCGTGTGATCAACTCGCGCCCCTGAGGCGATTTCATATCCACCGCCACAGACTTCTTGCCTTTGTTCATACCCGCCCAGAACAGGCTTTGTCCGTTCGGGGCCAAAGGCCAGCGCCCTGAATCCAGCCCGCCGCCAATACGGTCAAAACGGATCACCTGGGCCCCCATCTGCGCAAGTGTCATCCCTGCAAGGGGCACGGCCACAAACGCGGATCCTTCGACGACGCGCATTCCGGCTAGGACACTCATTGCGTACCCTCCCAGATGGCGGTGGCCTGCATGCATTGATGCCCTCCCTGCCCCGTCCAGAGGTTCAGCGCCGCGATATCTTCCTGAACGGTGATCTCGCTCGGCTGGCCAACGAACATGGGATGCACGCCGCGGAAGTCGAAATACTTGGGTGGCTGTCCATGGATCTGCTGTGCCACCTGCATCAACATCGCAGCTTGCAGCGGGCCGTGCACCACAAGGTCAGGGTAGTGTTCGACGGTTGTGGCGTAGGTGCGGTCATAGTGAATGCGATGCGCATTAAAGGTCAGGGCTGAATAGCGGAACAACTGCACTTCGTCCGGAGCCCAGCGCTGCACGAAGGTGCCAGGCAGGTCGCGGGGCTTTGGAGGACAGAAGCTTTCAGGAATGTCGAGGTAGACAATGTCCTGCCGCTCTTCGATGGCAAGGCCGCGCGGCCCGTAGATCGCGTGGTCGACGGTCACGAACAGCATATCACCCGCAGCACCCGCCTTGGGGACAATTGACCGGACGCTGGAACGCCGGCGAAGCGGTTCGCCAATTTTCACCGGAGCATGAAATTCCAGCGCACCGCCGGCCCACATCCGGCGTTTGGACGGCGCAGGCGGTAGCAAATCGGACCCGCGCGGGTGACCGTCCGGCCCCAGTTGATCGTTCGCCGCCGTTGGCGTGAACGCACACCAATGCGCCAGCGGAGGCAGCGGACAATCAGGGCCAACGTCCAATCCGCCGCCCAGCGTCGCGTTGAGGCGTGTCGCGTCGGCTTCGGTAAAGCAGGCCGTGTCTTCAACGGTGCGTCCCGTCCATGCCGCGTGGTTCACCTGTTCCATTCCGTGTACTCCCGATGTTGGCCCAAGGATCACCAAGTATATTAAAAAATCAAATAAAATTAATGACTTACGTGAATACCGATGTATACCGAACGGCCTATTTGCATGTGCGGCACTTGATTTGACTGAAAAATTTTCAGTCAGATTTGCAGGCGCGGCGTGAAATTTTATTGCGCGGAAGGCTTGCTTTGGAAGGCGCTGACCAGCATCAACCCGCCATTTGCAGGGTCAAACTATCGGAATCACTCTCGCGTGGGCCGTTACAGGACGGCTTGTAAAGCACCAGCCATGCGCATCAGGCGATCCTCTGGAATGTCGCCGACAATCATGTAGCTGAAGGTCCCGTCTGACCAGTGAACGCTCGAAAGCCCTGAAAGCTCTTCGAACTGGGGCCTCGCATTTTCGTCGCCCGACAGGCGAATGGCACAGAAGGCGACAGGGGTGCCCCCTTCCGCCAGATAGGCCATCTGAACCAATGGCACCCCTTCAAACCCCAGAAGCTGGGCCCTGAGGAGTGCAAGGCCGTCCAGTTCCGCGACGGCCGAAAGCGGCAAGTC
>JAHDFG010000098.1 GCA_020628265.1 Pseudooctadecabacter sp.
CGCACACCTCATTGGTCAATTTCATGTGGCCCTCGGGCGTCAGCGTCACGAGGCCGTCGTTATACATCTGGGCAATCACGGCCATGGTCTGCTCTGCATCGAGGCCGGAGGCCGCCTGCACCGCATCACCGTTTTCAGCCGTCACAAGGCAACCCGCCTCTTCAACCGCTGCCGTCATGGCAGCGACTTCATCGGCGGTTTGCGCGAAGGCGGATGGGGCGAGCAAGGCGACAGCAATCCCCGCGCCCAATACCTTTGCGCTGAATGGCCCGACCTTTGCGATCAACGGTCAATCTCCCCGAACACGACATCGAGCGAGCCGATGATCGCTGCCACGTCCGCAAGCTGGTGCTTGGTCGCCACGTGGTCCATCGCCTGCAGGTGCAGATAGCCCGGCGCGCGCAGCTTGGCGCGGTAGGGTTTGTTTGACCCGTCAGCCACCAGATAGACGCCGAATTCGCCCTTGGGGGCCTCAACAGCTGCGTAAACCTCACCCGCAGGCACATGGAAGCCTTCGGTGTAGAGTTTGAAGTGGTGGATCAGAGCCTCCATCGAGGTCTTCATCTCACCACGGGTCGGCGGGGTCATCTTGCCACGGGCCATCACATCGCCCTTCTCGTGGCGCAGCTTTTCGCAGGCCTGACGGATGATGGATGTGGACTGGCGCATCTCTTCCATGCGGCAGAGGTAGCGGTCATAGCAGTCGCCGTTCTTGCCCACGGGGATCTGGAAATCGAACTCGTCATAGCACTCATAAGGCTGCGCGCGGCGCAGGTCCCATGCAAGGCCAGAGCCACGGACCATGACGCCAGAGAAGCCCCAGTCCTGAATTTCCTGTTCGTTGACGATGCCGATGTCGACGTTGCGCTGTTTGAAGATACGGTTTTCCGTCAGCAGCCCGTCAAGGTCATCGACGACCTGCAGGAACTCGGACGCCCAAACGTCGATGTCTTCCACCAGCTCGTCAGGCAGGTCCTGATGGACGCCACCGGGGCGGAAGTAAGCCGCGTGCAAACGCGCACCACAGGCGCGTTCGTAGAACACCATCAGCTTTTCGCGTTCCTCAAAACCCCAAGAGATCGGGGTCAGCGCGCCCACGTCCATGGCTTGGGTACAGACGTTCATGAGGTGGTTCAGGATGCGGCCAATCTCGGAATAAAGCACGCGGATCAGGGACGCGCGACGCGGCACTTCCGTGCCGGTCAGCTTTTCAATGGCCAGACACCAAGCGTGTTCCTGGTTCATCGGGGACACGTAGTCCAGCCGGTCGAAATACGGCAGGTTCTGCAGATACGTCCGGCTTTCCATCAGCTTTTCGGTGCCACGGTGCAGCAGGCCGATGTGCGGGTCGCAACGCTCTACAATCTCGCCGTCCAGTTCCAACACCAGACGCAACACGCCGTGGGCCGCAGGGTGCTGGGGCCCGAAGTTGATGTTGAAGTTGCGGATCTGCTGTTCGCCTGTGAGGGCGTCGTCGAAGTTCTTGGTGCCGTCAGCCATTACTTCGCCTCCTCTTTGGCTTTGTCATCGCCCGGCAGGATGTATTCCGCGCCCTCCCATGGGGACATGAAATCAAACTGGCGGTATTCCTGCGTCAGCTTCACAGGCTCATAGACCACGCGCTTTTGCACTTCGTCGTAGCGCACTTCGGTGTAGCCCGTCGTCGGGAAGTCCTTGCGCAGCGGATAGCCGCGGAAGCCGTAGTCCGTGAGGATGCGGCGCAGGTCGGGGTGACCCTTGAAGATGATCCCGAACATGTCGAAGACTTCGCGTTCGAACCAGTTGGCCGAAGGGTGCACATCCATGATGGAGTGTACCATCTCATCCTCACGCACCTGCAGACGCAGGCGGATGCGGTGGTTCTGGTACATGCTGAGGAAGTGGTAGACCACGTCGAACCGCTTCGCACGGCCCGGGTAGTCTACGGCCGTGATATCCACCAGCGTCGAGAATTTGCACGAATTGTCGTTGCGCAGGAATTCCACGAAACCAGCGATGTTCGCCGGGGCCACGTTGACCGTTAGCTCCCCACCTGTGACGTCCCATGACAGCACGCAGTCGGGCCGCTTGAGTTCGATATGCTGGGCCAGTTGGTTCAGTTCTTCGCTCATCTCAGCCCCCTAGCGGACAATCGTGCCGGTGCGGCGCATTTTGCGTTGCAGTTGCAGGATGCCGTAAAGCAGCGCCTCTGCCGTCGGAGGGCAGCCGGGGACGTAGATGTCCACGGGCACGATGCGGTCACAGCCGCGCACCACCGAATAGGAATAGTGATAGTAGCCGCCACCGTTCGCACAGGACCCCATGGAGATCACGTAGCGGGGCTCCGGCATCTGGTCGTAAACCTTGCGCAGCGCAGGCGCCATTTTGTTGGTCAGCGTGCCAGCCACGATCATCACGTCGGACTGGCGCGGGGAGGCACGCGGCGCGATCCCAAACCGTTCGGCATCATAGCGCGGCATGGATGTGTGCATCATCTCAACGGCGCAGCAGGCCAGCCCGAAGGTCATCCAGTGCAGCGACCCCGTGCGGGCCCAGTTGATCAGGTCAGCAGAGGACGTGACAAGGAACCCCTTGTCGGTCAGCTCACGGTTGAGTTCCTGCGTGGCGAAGTCCTTGTCAGCGCCGGCGATATTCGCTCCAGTCGCGATGCCCATGTGATGGCAACTCCATTTTTTTGCGCCCAAAGGGGCACGGATCCCTAGCTGAGGGATGGGTTATGCGTTGCCCGCCACAAGGTCAAGCCAAGGCACGGAAATGAGACCGCATTTGCGACGATTTGGAACGGATCGCGCGGCTGCCGTTCAGGATTGTGAAACTTCTTGCAGCTAGCACCGCAGGCGGGTCAAACGGGACGGACGGCATGACGGCACATCAAAGCAACGCAGGCGTGATGATCATCATCCAGATTGTCACGTCTCTCGCTGCAATTGGGGTGTTGTGGGCAACTGTTGTCTGGCTCACGGCTGAGGCCAATCTCATCGCGGCGGACCAGTCCCGCCAGCGGGTGGAAGCCGAAATATCGGCCGCCTCCGCCGACCTTGCTGCAATCGTGCAGCACACCGCGCGTTGGGACAATGCCTACCTTTGGGTCATGTCCGGTGATGCCGCGCAGATCACTTCCAATATCGGCAGCGGAACGGGCACCCATGGTCCATTTGACTATCTTTTTGTAACGCAGCCCGATGGCCGTCCCCTTTATGCCTTCGAGGGTGGAGAGCGGCTCGATGCGTTGCCGTCCGACAGCGCTTCGGTGATTGATGCGTTGCTGCTGGATTTACAGGGCGAAGCTCCGACGCCATTCCAGACCACGTCTGCCTACGATCTGATGGACGGAGAATTGGTTCTCGCCTCCGCCAGCCGCATTCACCCTCAAGAGGCAGACCCCGCGGAGTTTGACGCGACTCCGATCCTCATCGGTATGATGCGGTTCGACCAATCGGATATCCACGACGCAAGCACGCGTTTGGGGCTTGACCGGTTCCAGCTGGACGACTGGGGCACCCCCGCACGGGAGGGATCCATACGCGCGGCTTTACGCTCAGCCACGGGACAACCTGTCGCCTTCGTCTCGTGGTTCCCCGCCCGTCCGGGCGACACCACCATGGCGGCGGCGGTGCCGGTCATTCTGACCCTGTCCTTGATCCTGATCATGACCAGCATGGCCGTGGGCCGTGGGATCAGCCGTCAAACCAATGCGGTGCTGCAACAAATGATGCGCGCGCGGACGGACAACCTGACGGGGTTGCTCAATCGCGGCGGACTTGAGGAGGCGGCAGCTTCGCAAGAGATGTCGATCGCATTGGCACGCGGTCGTGTCGCGGTGATCTATTTCGATCTGAACGACTTCAAACCTCTTAATGACAACAAAGGCCATGCCGCGGGCGATATCGCGCTGCAGGTTGTCGCGGAACGGTTGCAGTTCAGTTGCCGTAAGTCGGACATTGTCGCCCGCGTTGGCGGGGATGAGTTTGTCTGCGTCGTCATCGACGACGACCCTGAAATGGCCGCACATGAAATGGTCAACCGTCTAAAGGTGGAAATGACCCAGCCCATCAATCGTGACGGCCTGACGACCAGCCTGAGTATTTCGCACGGTATCGCAGTGTCGGGCCTTGGCGGCAGCTGGCAAGACGTCATGCGTATGGCAGACGACGAAATGTACAAGACAAAGAATCGTCGCCGCAAAAGCGCGCGCACTTCAAAGACAGCAGCGTAACGTTGGCCCGTAGGCCGCAAAGTGTCGTCGTTTCGGTTTAGGTAGAACGCGGGAAAACAGGGTCAGCCGGAAAACCCGTCATTCCCACTCAAGCGCGCCCTTTTTCCATTCGTAGGCGAAGCCGACGGTCAAGACCGCAAGGAAGACCATCATGGACCAGAAGCCGACCATCGAAATATCGCCAAAGGCGACAGCCCATGGGAACAGGAAGGCAATCTCTAGGTCGAAAATGATGAACAGGATCGAGACCAGATAGAACCGCACATCGAACTTCATGCGCGCGTCATCGAACGCGTTGAAACCACATTCATAGGCCGACACCTTTTCAGGGTCGGGGTTCCTCACCGCCAGAACCACAGCCGCAAGGATCAGCACCACGCCCAGCACAATCGCCAGCCCGAGGAAAATAACGATCGGCAGATACTCTCTCAGGAAGTCTTCCATTTGTGCGGTCCCCTTACTTGGATCGGTCTGCAGGGCAGATCGTTTGGCTTGTTTTGCGTTTAGCCGCCCCGTGGCGGAGGGTCAACGACAACTAAAGGGGCACTTGGTCGCTGGTGCGACTTCTAGCTGTTCAATCCTTCTGTGACACCGCCCAAGGCGGGGCAGACTTGTCAAAAAAGGCGGTAATGCCTGCGGTGGCTTCGGGGTGTGCCCAACGGGCCAGCAGGGCCGCGACCGATGCATCCACCGCCTGCGCGTCCGGCCCGCGCCCCATGGACAGCACCATTGCCTTGGCGTCCGCAACAGCGGCCGGCGCACACATCAGGTAGGCCGCGACCTCGGCGGCCACCGCCGCCTCTAGCCCGTCGGGGGCCACAACCTCCGAGACGATACCAAGGCGCTGTGCCGATGCCGCATCAAAAGCACGGGACGACATGAAGACCTGCCGCGCCGCCCCCTCCCCCATCCGCGCAATGACGTAGGGCCCAATCGTCGCGGGGATCAGGCCCAGCTTCGTCTCGGTCAGCCCGAATGTCGCCGTTTCGGATGCAATTACTTTGTCCGCGACACAAGCAAGGCCAACCCCGCCGCCGAAAGCGACCCCCTGCACCGCCGCGATGACAGGTTTGGACAGGCTGTTCACCGCCCCCAGCATCGCCGCGAGCCGCCGCGCTGAGGCTGCTCGAACCTCTGACGTGGCGTTGATCTGCGCTTTCATCCACGCCAGATCGCCGCCCGCACAGAAACTGCCGCCCGCCCCGCGCAAAACGACAACCCGCACGGAGTCGTCTGCGTCCAGTGCGGCGGCGGCTGCATGAAGCTCGTCAATCATTTCGCCAGACAGGGCGTTGTGCTTGTCAGGCCGCGACAGCGTCAGATTGGCGACCCCTGCCCCGTCAATGTCCAAACGGATGGTTTCATACATCGGTGCGCCCTCTCATTCTGCGTGCCATTTCGGCGGCCTTGTCGATCACAACCATATCCAACCCCACATCATGTCCCTTCGCGATCAAGTGACGTGCCACTGCCTCGGTCGCGACATTGCCCGGCGCGCCCGGCGCATAGGGGCAGCCGCCAAGACCGCCAACGGCGGTGTCAAACGTCGTGATTCCATGGGCCAAGGCGCGGTCGATGTTGTCCAGTGCCTGCCCGCCGGTATCGTGGAAATGCCCCGCCAAGCGATTAGCGGGGATATGTTCAAGCAAACATGTCATGAGCCGATCAACGGTCTCGGGTGTGCCCGCCCCGATGGTGTCGCCCAGACTGACCTCGCGACATCCCATGTCCAACAGGGCCTGCGAAACCTTGAGCACCTGTTCGGGCGACGTCGCCCCGTCAAAGGGGCAGGCAATGACGCAGGACACATAGCCGCGCACAGGCAGACCCTCTGCCGTTGCAGTGGCTAAGACAGGCCGAAAACGCTCAAGGCTTTCTGCGACACTGGCGTTGATGTTGGCCTGCGAGAACCCTTCGGACGCCGAGGCAAAGACAGCCACCTCGTCAGCACGCGCCGACAACGCGGCGTCCAGCCCTTTGGCATTGGGAACAAGGGCGGCATAGCTGACACCCTTGTTCCGCGTGATCGCGCCCAGCACCTCGGCACTGTTTGCCATCTGGGGCACCCATTTCGGGCTGACGAAACTGGCGCATTCGATATGCGTCAGTCCAGAGGACGAGAGCAGATCTACCAGTGCCACCTTGTCCGACAGCGGGATCGGGTCCGGCTCGTTTTGCAGGCCATCTCGCGGCCCGACTTCGTAAAGGTTAATCCGTGCCACCTGACGCCTCCAACACCACCAAGGTCAATCCGGCAGTGACCTGTTCACCGGCCGTGGCCAGCACATCGGCCACAACACCGTCGCGCGGGGCGCGCAAGACGTGTTCCATCTTCATCGCTTCGAGCACGGCGAGCGGTTCGCCCTCTGCCACCGTGTCACCCACCGCCACATGAAGGTCTCGCAACAACCCTGGCATCGGGGTGACAATGGCATCACCACCGGTGACATCGGCCGCACGGTCAAGCGGGTCGGGCTGACGGATCGCCACAGGAGCGCCACCGAAGAGTGTGACGACCTCCCCTGCATGATGATACGGGCGGGCCTTTGCACCGTTAAACCACCATTGTCCGCCGCGCCGCCGTGCCTCGATTGTCGTGTCACCGACAGCGCAATCGATGCCGTCAGGTCCGAGCGGCGTCAGGCAGACCGGCCCCGCATCCAACTCGATGGTCCATGTCAGCGGAGTGTGGAGGGTGAACCCTTGGTGCGGCGCCGCGGCCTCCATAAGGCCTGCGGCGACCATCGCGCCTTGCGCGAGGTCCGTTGCAGTGGGGGCCGTGGCGGCGGTCAGACTGTCCAGATGCGCCGCAATCAGACCGGTTTCCACGCGGCCCGCGACAAAATCCGGATCCACCGCCAAGGCGGATAGGAACGCCAGATTGGTTGTCGTTCCGGCCACCTCGGTCCCCGTCAGACCGGACTGCAGGCGGCGCAAGGCTTCCGCACGGTCGGGACCATGCACAATGACCTTGGCGATCATCGGGTCATAATGGGGGCTGATCACATCTCCGGCCTCGACGCCAGTGTCGGCACGCAGGTCGGCGGGGAAGGACAGATGATCAAGGGTTCCGGTGGCAGGCAAAAACCCTGCGGGAACATCCTCGGCATAAAGGCGCGCTTCAAATGCGTGGCCCGTGATGGTCACCTCATCCTGTGTCAGCGGCAACGGCGCGCCACCTGCGACATCCAATTGCCAGCCCACCAGATCAAGGCCCGTGATCATCTCGGTCACGGGGTGTTCGACCTGTAGGCGCGTGTTCATTTCCATGAACCAGAAGCCATCGGCCCGCAAAGGCCCTGCCCCGTCGGCAATAAACTCGATCGTGCCCGCCCCGCTATATCCGATAGCCTCAGCCGCTTTGACGGCAGCCTGCCCCATCGCCGCGCGGACGGCCTCGGTCATGCCCGGTGCGGGGGCTTCCTCGATCACCTTCTGGTGACGCCGCTGCAAAGAGCAGTCCCGTTCATAAAGATGGATTGCATGCCTGCCGTCGCCAAAGACTTGCACCTCGATATGGCGTGGGCAGGTCACGAACTTTTCGATCAGCACCGCGTCATTGCCAAAGGCCGTCGCAGCCTCGGCCCGTGCGGACGCCAGAGCAGCAGCGAAATCGGCAGGCTCATCCACCTGCCGCATGCCTTTCCCGCCGCCGCCCGCCACGGCCTTGATCAGGACCG
>JAHDFG010000099.1:0-2402 GCA_020628265.1 Pseudooctadecabacter sp.
CGGTCGCGAATAATCCAACCATATAAAGGGTATGCAGGGCGATCACGCCAAAGCTGAAGACGTCTTCCCAGAAGAAGGCAGGCGCGAAAAGGTACTGCCCGAAGACCACCTTTTCCCAGATGGCTCCGGTCACCATGATAAGGTAAAGAACCGTGGTTTTTATCACGACCGAAACCGTCGCGGCGGCGTACCCCTCACCGGTCGCGAGGTAGCGCAAAACCAGCGCCAGAGAGACCAGAAACACCACGAACTGCAAAGGCGCCAACACGCCTTGCACGACCGTCCACGGCGTCGCATCGCGGCGCGCCCGTTCGGCGTCGGTATAAAGCTGGGGGGTCCCAGTGTGAGGCGAGCTGCGCTCCCGCATGGTGGTGCGTTCCCTGTGGTCTTACAGGGATCAGCCTATGCCCTCGTGGGTCAATGTGTCAATTTAGATTTACAGCTGTGAGGTTTACACACCGTGCAGGTGTCCACCTGTGTTTACGGTCCAGAAACACCAATAAATATTGAATATTTCCCCCAAGTAGGGGGCAGATTTTTTTGTGTATGTCAATTGACTTTGACATTGAACGCCGCATCCACGACAATGTGAGCGTCCCTCGGAGGGCTGGAGCAGAGTCGTCTGCCCAGATGCTACCGAAGGGAGGAGAAATTCAGATGTCCGAACGCAACAAGAAGGACGGAAAGGCGGCCCAAACGCGGGCTGAAAACGGGTCGGTCGACGCGCTTGCTTCGCGCGCCTTGTCTCTTGTTGCCGAACGGAATCAGAAAACGAACCTGCAGATTGACCCCGAATGGGCCGACACGCTGCACGACGCGGCGGCCCGGCTTGAGGCAAACACCGTGCCAGACATTGTCCGCTCTATGCTGGATGCGGGCATCGCTGCGGAAACGATTGCCGTCCAGTACATTCCCCACGTTGCCTGCCGGATGGGCGACGAATGGTGTGAAGACTCGCTCAGCTTCTCGCATGTGACCATCGGAACAGCCCGTTTGCAGTCAGCCTTGCGCAGCTTGGGCAAGGAGTGGTGGCACGATGCGCGCGCCAACGATACCGGCGAAGGATCGGGTATTGTCGTAGTTCTGTTGAAGGACGCCTATCATACGCTCGGCGTGAACGTTCTGGCAGGGCAATTGCGCCGTCTGGGGCATTCTGTTCGGCTGGCAATGGGCCCCGCTCCGCAGGAACTGCGGCCCATCTTCAAGACAGGCCGGTTCGATGCGGTCCTGATCTCCGCCAGCGCCAGTGAGAGCCTTGATTTTTTGCGTGAATACGTGGAAACTATACGGCAATCGGCGCCCGGAAAACCACCGATCGTAATTGGTGGTGGAATTCTGGATACGAACGTTGATGTGAAAGAGGCCACAGGTGCCGATTTCGCCACGAAAGATCTGTTTGAGGCGCTTGAGCATTGCGGTCTAAGAAAAACGAAGCGCAAAGAGACTACCCCGACCGGACAGCGGGGTTAAATGATGAGGGTCGGGCCGACACGTCAGGTGGCCCAATGACGTCACGCGGAACCAAATACTGGGATACCGGGACCATTCCCCTGATCGCCCCCGAAATGCTTGGGGACATCATTTCGGCGCTCGCTGATATCGCATTGGTGATCGACGAGAACGGCGACGTCGTATCCGTTATCACGACCCCGACAGATGGCGCCGCTGCCGAACTCGCCCAATGGGACAACCGCAATGTCCGCGCGACACTAAGCCCTGAAAGCGTGCCGAAGTTTGACCGCGCGCTGGAGGCATTTTTGGCGGGTGCACCGTCATCTGCGCCGGTCCAGCTGAACCACGCGGACGAAAATCGCGATTGGGGTTTGCCCGTCAATTACACACTCCACCATGTGGGCCCTGACGGATCAATTCTTCTTCTGGGTCGCGATCTGCGCCCGATCTCCGAGATGCAGCAACAGTTGGTGAAGGCGCAAATCGCGCTGGAACAAGACTACGAACAGCAGCGCGAATATGACACCCGCTTCCGTGTTCTGATGGAATCCGCCCGTGATGCGGTTCTGTTTGTCTCGCTCGGGTCGGGACGCATTATCGACGCGAACGCGCTGGCAGCCCGCTTCCTCGGGCGTGACCTTGACGATCTGCTGGGTGCGCCGCTGGCTCAGGAATTCGATGGCCGCCGCAAGGGCGAATTGATGGAGGCGCTGTCCGCCTCTGCCTTGTCCGAAGGACGCTCTAGCCTGCCCGTGCAATCACGGAACGGTCGCAAATCCCTGCGCCTGCACCCGACCATCTTCCGCGCCTCTGGCGAACGGGTCATGCTTTGCCGTCTGGATATGAACGACGGCGAGGCCGCTGCCGCAGAAGACCTGCCGCAAAACCTGCTGGGGCTGTTCGATCAGGGTGCGGATGCAATTGCCTTCACGAACCAAGACGGCATCCTT
>JAHDFG010000099.1:2502-7888 GCA_020628265.1 Pseudooctadecabacter sp.
GCTGTTCGATCAGGGTGCGGATGCAATTGCCTTCACGAACCAAGACGGCATCCTTTTGTCCGTGAATGAGGCTTTCCTTGAGTTGACCAATGCGGCCCACGCATTGAACCTCAAGGGCCGGTCATTGGGTGACTTCCTCCATCGTGGCAATGTTGATCTGCGTGTGCTGCTGGAAAATGCGGCCCGTGTTGGTCACATCCGGCTCTACTCGACCAAGATGGCGGGCGAGTATGGTGCGCCCCGCACAGTCGAAATCTCGGCCACCTACCTCAGCGATGCCGAGCACCCTGGCTACGCATTCATTCTGCGCGACGCCAGCCGCGCCGACGCCGTTCGCGTCACACCCGCCCCCGTGGGCGAAGAGAACGTCAAATCCGTCATGGAGCTGGTCGGCAGCGCCACTTTGAAAGAAATCGTGGCCGAAACCACAGATGTCGTTGAACGCATGTGCATTGAAACCGCGCTAGAGCTGACGTCGAACAACCGCGTCGCCGCCGCCGAGATGCTCGGCCTGTCGCGTCAGTCGCTGTATGTGAAGCTGCGCAAATACGTTCTCCTGAACAAGAACGACTGATCTTTCCGACATCGTGACCGTTGCGGGGCATTTCGTCGAAATGCTCCGATCTGACGCATATGTAAACAAGACTTTACACTTGCTGATTCTGCAACTGTAAGCCTATCCTGACAGTATGACTGTCAGCCCGTCACTTCCCCTGCGCCGGTATCCAGACCCCGCCGCGGCTCTGCGCCTGATCAAACCGATCACGTGGTTTCCGCCCATGTGGGCGTATCTGTGCGGCACGGTCTCGTCGGGGGTGTCACCCTTGTCGAACCTGACACTGGTCGTCATTGGCATCATTCTTGCAGGCCCGATCGTCTGCGGCATGTCACAGGCGGCCAACGATTGGTGCGACCGCCATGTAGACGCCATTAACGAGCCGGACCGCCCGATCCCGTCCGGCCGCATCCCTGGCCGATGGGGCCTATGGATTGCATTGGCCATGTCCCTTCTGTCCCTCGCCGTGGGTGCACTGCTTGGCCCTTGGGGCTTTGCCGCCACCGTGCTGGGCGTCCTCGCTGCATGGGCCTACTCAGCCGAGCCAGTTCGCCTGAAACGGTCAGGCTGGTGGGGGCCGGGCCTTGTCGGGCTATCCTACGAAACTCTGCCTTGGATCACCGGTGCCATTGTCCTCTCGGCGGGCGCTCCCGACCTGCGCATCGTCATCATCGCCGTCCTCTATGGCATCGGCGCGCATGGCATCATGACCCTCAACGACTTCAAAGCGCTTGAGGGTGATCGCCAGACCGGCGTCGCCTCCCTCCCCGTCACCCTTGGACCCGACCGCGCCGCGCGTCTGGCCTGCGCGATCATGGCCGCACCGCAAGTGGTCGTTGTCGCACTGCTCATCCTCTGGGACCGCCCCCTGCACGCGCTGGCCGTCGCAGCACTGCTGGCCGCCCAAGTCTGGGCCATGTCCGTGATGCTCCGCGATCCCAAAGGCAAGGCCCCCTGGTACAACGGCACCGGCGTTCTCTTCTACATCTCCGGCATGATGGTCGCGGCCTTCGCATTGAAAGGCATCGTCACATGAAACTGACGTGGTTCCAGATTGTCCGCCTTGGCCTTGTGCAGATGTGCTTGGGCGCAATCGTTGTCCTTACCACTTCGACACTAAACCGCCTGATGGTGGTTGAACTGGCGCTACCGGCGATCCTCCCTGGTTTGCTGGTAGCGCTGCATTACTCCATCCAACTGAGCCGCCCGTCATGGGGGCACAAATCCGACACCGGAGGCAAACGCACCCGTTGGATCATCGGCGGCATGGCTATTCTGGCATTGGGTGGCTTCCTTGCTGCCGCTGGCGTTCCGCTCCTTGCCGCGAACTACACCGCTGGTCTGGCGCTTTCGATCCTCGCTTACGCTTTGATCGGGGTCGGGGTCGGTGCATCGGGAACGTCCCTCTTGGCCCTACTGGCCACGGCCACCGCCCCACACCGACGCGCCGCCGCTGCCACGATCACATGGCTGATGATGATCTTTGGAATTGCCGTCACCGCCACCGTCGTTGGCAAACTGCTGACGCCCTATTCGCCCACACTCCTGCTGCAACTGGTAGGCTCCGTCTGCCTGATCGCCACGGCACTAACAGCACTCGCCGTTTGGGGGATCGAAGCCTCTGTGCAGGCAGAACGCGAACCCGACCCCACCCCCTTCCGCGAGGGGCTGGCCGAGGTCTGGGGTGAACCCCGCGCCCGCCGGTTCACCATCTTCGTCTTCCTTTCCATGACCGCCTACTTCATGCAGGAGCTGATCCTTGAGCCCTATTCCGGCCTCGTCTTTGGCTTGACGCCTGGGGAATCCACGACGCTGTCAGGCGCACAGAATGGCGGTGTTTTTATGGGGATGTTGCTGGTCGGCATCGCGGCCACAGGCTTCAAGTTCGGGTCGCTCCGCAATTGGGTCATCGCTGGCTGCCTCGGCTCCGCCCTATCACTCGCCGCGCTGTCATTCATCGGCACCACGCCGCTCACGACACTCCTGCAACCCACCGTCATGGCGCTTGGCTTCTTCAACGGCATGTTCGCAGTCGCTGCCATCGGGTCCATGATGTCGCTGGCAGGCGAAGGTCGCGAACGGCGCGAAGGTACACGCATGGGCCTTTGGGGCGCCGCGCAAGCCATCGCCGCGGGCTTCGGAGGACTCATGGGCGCTGCCCTCGTGGACCTCGCCCGCACGATCACCACCGATGCGACCGCCTTCGGCGCGGTCTTCGTTCTTGAGGCGTCAATCTTTGTCGTTGCCGCCATCCTTGCCACTAAAGTCATGGACGCAACGCCGGCTCGTTCCGCGTCCCTCGTTCCGGGAGAATAGCCATGTATGATGTTGTCGTTGTGGGCGGTGGCCCGTCCGGTGCAACCGCTGCCGAAGACCTTGCCCGTGCGGGCAAGACCGTTGCCATGATCGACCGCGCAGGGCGGATCAAACCCTGTGGTGGTGCGGTGCCGCCCCGTCTGATCGACGACTTCAACATCCCCGACGAACAGATCGTCGCCCGCGTGAACACCGCCCGAATGATCAGCCCGACCCAGCGCCACGTCGATATCCCGATTGAGAATGGCTACGTCGGCATGGTGGACCGCGAACACTTTGACGAATTCCTGCGGGCGCGCGCCAAACAGGCCGGTGCCCACCGCTATACGGGCACCTTCACGCGGATCGAACGGGACGCGGACGGCACCCATGTCATTTTCCGCGACAAGATCAGCGGCAACGAACAGCGCCTGACGACCAAGCTGGTGATCGGTGCCGATGGCGCGCGCTCCGGCGTTGGCCGCGCCGAAGTGCCGGGTGGCGACACCATTCCCTACGTCATCGCCTACCACGAGATTATCGAAGCCCCCGCCGCGAATGAGAACTACGATCCTCTCCGCTGCGATGTGGTCTATGACGGGGCCATCAGCCCCGATTTCTACGGCTGGGTCTTCCCCCATGGCGCACAGGCCAGTGTCGGCATGGGCACCGAAGTCACCAATGTGGACTTGAAGGAAGCAACAGCGAAACTGCGGGAGGCGTCGGGATTGGCGGATTGCAAAACGATCCGCAAAGAAGGCGCGCCGATCCCTCTGAAACCTCTGGACCGTTGGGACAACGGCAAGGATGTCATCCTCGCCGGTGACGCGGCAGGCGTCGTCGCACCGTCGTCCGGCGAAGGCATCTACTACGCCATGGTCGGCGGCCGTGTCGCGGCCGAAGCTTGCCTCGCTTGCCTCGCCTCCGGCAAGGTCCGTGACCTGCAGCTTGCCCGTAAGGCGTTCATGAAAGAGCACAAGATGGTCTTTAAGGTCCTGCGTTCCATGCAGGACGCCTATTACAAGTCCGACGAACGCCGCGAACGGTTTGTGTCCCTGTGTCACGATGTCGACGTGCAAAGGCTCACGTTTGAGGCGTATATGAACAAGAAACTTGTGAAAGCCCGCCCCATGGCCCACCTCAAAATCGGTCTGAAGAACATCGCGCACCTGACGCGCCTTGTCCGGCCGCACCACGTCTGATGACCATGATCCCGGCCTGGGTGAACGGCGAACTGACCCCAGTTGAAAAGCTTGAGGCCCACGTAAAAGGCATCCGGCACAAGGCCGTGTCGGTCTTCGTGATGGACGGCAAGGACGTGCTGATCCAGCAGCGGGCCATGTCCAAATACCACACGCCGGGGCTCTGGGCGAACACCTGCTGCACCCACCCCCATTGGGACGAAGATCCCAGCACCTGTGCCGTGCGCCGCCTGAAGGATGAGTTGGGGATCGAAGGCCTCTACCCCGTTTATCGTGACCAACTGGAATACCGCGCAGACGTTGGCGATGGGTTGATCGAGCATGAGGTCGTCGACCTCTTCGTCGCTCCTGCCGAAGCCGCGACGCTAAAACTGGACCTCAACCCTGATGAGGTGATGGCGACCCGTTGGGTGGACATCTACGACCTCGCGGCCGAGGTCGCACGCCATCCAGAGCAGTTCACACCTTGGCTGCGCATATATCTAGCCGAACACCTCGATCTGGTGATCGCGGATCATTTGGGAATGGCGCAAGCAGGCGAATAGTCGACCCTAATCCGCCTGAATATTGACCTTGGCTGCATCCAGCCCAGCGGCCTCCATCGCCATGGCAGCGATGTCCACAGCTGTCATACCAGCGTCTGCGTACATCGCATCGGGGGCGGCCTGATCGATGAAACGATCGGGCAAGGTCACAGTTCGCACCTGTGCACCGGAGCCCAACCGCCCCTCATTGGCAAGCGCATGCAGCACCATCGCACCAAAGCCACCAACCGCGCCTTGTTCAATTGTAATCACAGCCCGATGGGTTTTCACCAACGACCGGATCAAATCCATATCGAGCGGCTTGGCAAACCGTGCGTCGGCGATCGTCACACTCACGCCCTGCGCTTCCAACAGACTGGCGGCCTTGCGGGCTTCGCCCAGATGGGCGCCGAACGACAACAGCGCAACCGTGTCGCCCTCCTGCACCACGCGCGCCTTGCCGATCTCCAGCACGTCACCGCGCTCCGGCATCTCCATCCCCTCGCCCTCACCCCGTGGGTAGCGGAAGGCAATCGGGCCATCATCGTATGCCGCCGCAGTGGCGACCATGTGAACCAATTCGGCCTCATCGGCGGCAGCCATAACCACCATGTTCGGTAAAGCAGCCAGATAGCCGATATCGAACGCGCCCGCATGGGTCGGCCCATCAGCCCCCACCAACCCAGCGCGGTCCACGGCGAAGCGCACGGGCAGGTTTTGTAGGGCCACGTCATGGACGATCTGGTCGTAGCCCCGCTGCAGGAAGCTGCTGTAGATCGCGCAAAACGGTTTCATCCCCGATGCCGCCA
>JAHDFG010000100.1:0-6501 GCA_020628265.1 Pseudooctadecabacter sp.
AGAAGCCGCCGCCCTTTGCAGATGCACCTCGTGACTGACGCTGGGGCGGCGCAACGGGGCGGCGCAACCCGAAACAATGTTGAGACCGATTGGTTTCTTTGGCTTAAAAATATCCTCGCCGAAGGCGGCGTAAGGCCTCGACCCGCGATCCATCTGCCATATCTTGCGAAGTCTGCTGAATGGCGAGGGCCCGAATGAATGTCTTGATGCTTGGCTCCGGCCCGAATGTGACCGACGCCGCCGGATGGCCGCGGGGGCAGTTCGATGTGATCGTAGCGATTAACAACGCGTGGCGGGTCCGCGAGGATTGGGATTATCTGGTGCATCCGTCGGACTTCCCTGAAGACCGGCAGCCTGACACCCTGAGCGAGGGGCAACAGATCATCACCTATGAAGCCTATGTGCCTGCCAACAACGCCTTTGGCGGTATCTTCTATGCGGGCGGGACCATGGCGTTTACAGCCGGTTACTGGGCGCTGCATGCGCTGCGGCCCAAGGTCATGGCCTATTTGGGCTGTGACATGACCTATGACGCCAAGCAGACACACTTCTACGGCAAAGGCACGGCGGACCCTTTGCGTGAGGACAAATCCCTGCGGTCCTTAGAGGCGAAATCTGCGCGATTGCAGGCCTTGGCCGCGCGGGAGGGGTGCAGCTGTGTGAACCTCAGTCGCGATGAAAGTCGGCTTGTGTTTCCAAGGGCCACGCCGGACCGATTGAACGGTGCCGCCGAGGTTCATTGCGCCGCCGTGGAGGAGGCCCTTGCCTTGGAGAAGGACGCAGCGTTCGTGGTGCCATCGGGCAAATACTGGAAAGAGGAGGCCCGTTTCGACACGGACCTCATTGATGCAATCGATGCAGCTTGGATGCGTACCTTTTAGACCAGCCCTGCCTCACGGAAGGCCGCGAGCATGTTGGCCTCAGGTCGGGGGCCGATGTGGCCGATGACCTCGGCGGCGCACATCACGCCCATTCGGGCCGCGACGTCGAGAGCTGCGCCGGTGGACACGCCATAAAGGAAGCCGGCTGCGAATTGGTCGCCCGCGCCCGTGGCGTCAACAGGGGTAACGTGTGTCACTGCTGCCTCGTACCGCTGGGAGCCCTGTTGGACCCAGACGGCCTCACCCGATCGGGTGCAGGCCACGATGTCACAAACCTCGGCTGCCATGCGCACCGCGCGGTCCAGATCGTCGGTTTCATAAAGGGTCATCCATTCGGCGGCGTTGCCGATGGCCACGTCCATGTCATTGGCGATCAGGGACTTGAAGTCGTCTCGGTGACGTTCGGCACAGAAGGGATCGGAGATCGTGATGGCGGAACGGCCACCCGCGGCCTTCATCTTGGTCGCAGCTTCCGTAAAGGCGGTTTTGCCCTCGTCCTTGTCGAACAGATAGCCTTCGAGGAACAGCAGCCCCGTGCCGAAGACGTCGGGGACGTCGGATGAGGCAATGTCAGCGCCCGCGCCGAGGTAGGTGTTCATCGAGCGTTCGCCATCGGGGCTGACGAAGATCATGGAGCGGGACGTTGGCAGGTCCACGTCTTGGGGCGGCAGGGGGAACGCGGTGCCCGCCTTGTTCAGGGCGTCGGCGTAGAATTTGCCCAGAGCGTCGTCCTTCACCTTACCGATGAAAGCCGTTTGCAGACCGAGCTCACCAATGCCGGCCAGCGTGTTGGCGACGGAGCCGCCCGGTGCCTCGGTCCTCTCAGACATGGAGGCATAGAGCAATTCGGCGCGGTCCCGTTCGATCAGCTGCATGATACCCTTGGTGATCCCCATCTGGTCCAGAAAGGTATCCGGTGCGGGTGAGATCACGTCGACCATCGCGTTGCCGATGCCAATAACGTCGTAGTTCATTCTGTTTTGTCCTTATAGAGGCACAGGTCCTTGATGTGGCAGGCCTGACATTTCGGTTTGCGCGCGACGCAGATGTAGCGTCCGTGCAGGATCATCCAGTGGTGGGCGTGCAGCTGAAAATCGGCTGGCACGTTGTCCTCAATCGCGCGTTCGACGGCGTCCACGTCCTTGCCCGGTGCAATGCCGCTGCGGTTGCCAAGGCGGAAAATATGGGTGTCGACCGCTTGGGCGGGCTGCTGCCACCACATGTTCAGCACCACATTGGCCGTCTTGCGCCCGACCCCCGGCAGCGATTGCAGCGCCGCGCGGGAGTTGGGGACAACGCCGCCATACTCCTCAACCAGAATGCGGCTGAGTTTGATGACGTTCTTGGCCTTGTTTCGATAGAGGCCAATGGTTTTGATATGCTCGATCACGCCCTCTTCGCCCAGATCGAGCATTTTCTGAGGCGTATCTGCGATCTTGAACAGCTCGGCTGTGGCTTTGTTCACGCCTTTGTCGGTGGCTTGCGCGGACAGGGCCACGGCCACGACGAGGGTGTAGGCGTTGACGTGGTCGAGCTCGCCTTTCGGTTCCGGCTCAGCCGCGTGGAACCGCGTGAAAATCTCACGCATGGTGTTGTAGTCGAGTTGTTTGGTCAGTTTCGCCATGGCGTCTGTTCTGCCTGCGCGGTCCTTTGGGTGCAAGCCCGACAAAGGCGCAAAAAGCGGGTCGCGTGGCGGCAAGGGGCCGCTTAGGTTGGTTTCATGGAACAGTCAGACCGATATCATTACCACGTCATCCGCCGCGCCCTGGACGAGATCGACGCAAGTGAGGCCCCGCTGGGGTTGGAAGAGTTGGCCGCGCGAATGGACATGTCGGCCGCGCATTTCCAGCGTGTGTTCAGCCGGTGGGTCGGGGTCAGCCCGAAACGCTATCAGCAGTACCTGAGGCTTGATCATGCCAAGGCGCTGTTGGCCGAGAATTTCACCACGCTGGCGACGGCGGATGCTGTCGGGCTTTCGGGCTCGGGGCGGCTGCATGATCTGTTCCTGACGTGGGAGGCCATGTCACCTGGTGAGTTCGCCAAGGGGGGTGCGGGACTGACGATCTATTGGGGGTGGTTTGACAGCCCCTTTGGGCCCGCGCTGGTGATGGGCACGGATCGGGGCATCTGCGGGCTGGGCTTTGCCGAGGAGTTCGGCGCGGATTGGGCCATGGACGACCTTGTGCGGCGATGGCCACGGGCGACATATGTGGAGGCACCGGACCGGTTGAAGGCGTGGGTTGAAACGGCCTTCGGTGTAAGTGCGGCGCAGGACAAGGCCCCGCTGTATCTGATCGGGGCACCGTTCCAGCTGAAGGTCTGGGAGGCGCTGTTGGCCATCCCGTCCGGTCATGTGACGACCTATTCGGAAATTGCGACTGCGATCGGCAATCCCAAGGCCGTGCGGGCCGTGGGCACAGCCGTCGGGCGCAACCCTGTAAGCTGGCTGATTCCGTGCCACCGCGCACTGCGCAAGTCAGGGGCTTTGGGCGGGTATCACTGGGGCCTGCCCGTGAAACGCGCCCTGCTCGCGTGGGAAAGCGCGCGCGAGGACGCCGGATAAACCCGTATAAAAGGGAATGTTTTCTGATGTCATTGGCGGAACCCCGCCAGTGACGGCGGCGTTATTGGATATCAAGGGGTGTTGGTCGATATAACCCCTACCCAAGCGCACCATGTCCGGTGCCCAACAATGGAATGAGATTATGAACCTGTCCAAACCTACGTTTGCCGTGGCCCTGTCGGGCGTCCTTGCCCTGACTGCCTGTGAAACGGTGCAGGATCCGAACAACCCCAATCGCAACACCCAGCAGGGCGCGCTGATCGGTGCAGCCGCTGGCGCGCTGGTGGGCATTGCCCGTGGCGATACCGTCGAGGAGCGCAACCGTGGCGCCGTGACCGGCGCGATCATCGGCGGTGGTCTGGGTGCTGGCGTTGGCGCGGCACTGGACCGTCAGGAAGCCGAGTTGCGCCAGCAGCTGGGCTCCAACGCGCGGATCGTGAACACCGGTGACCAGCTGATCGTGACGCTGCCGCAGGACATCCTGTTTGCCACCGAAAGTGCGGCGTTGACGGGCACCTTGCGCAACGATCTGAACGTGCTGGCGCGGTCCATGAACGACTACCCCAACACCACAATCAACGTGATCGGCCACGCCGACAACACGGGCTCTGCCGCGTTTAACCGGGACCTGTCCGCACGTCGTGCACAATCCGTGGCGGCAGCTTTGATCGACGGCGGGGTTGCACCCTTCCGTATCCGCTCCATCGGTCGGGGCGAGGACGCGCCGATTGCATCGAACCTGACGGCCGAGGGCCGCGCGCTGAACCGCCGCGTGGAAATCACCATCACGCCGAACTGATCCTTTTCAGGACCACTCATCGGGCCGTCCGCGTTGCGGGCGGCCCTTTTCGTTTGCGGGGGCGAAGCTGTGGTCATATGATTTGACCAATTTTGCAAAGGTCGCCTATGCCGTTTGAACCCGTCCAGCCTGAGAAAATCTCCCAATCGGTCGTCCGCCAGATCGAACAATTGATCTTGCGTGGCATCCTGAAACCCGGAGAACGCCTGCCGTCGGAACGGGAACTCAGCGAACGGTTGGGTGTCTCGCGCCCCTCCCTGCGTGAGGCTTTGTCCGAGTTGCAGGAAAGCGGCTTGCTGGCCAGTCGCGCCGGATCGGGCGTGTTTGTGGGGGATGTGTTGGGGTCTGCGTTCTCGGACACACTTGTCCGGCTCTTTTCCAACCACGACGAGGCGGTGTTCGACTACATTGCGTTCCGGCGGGATATGGAGGGGCTGGCGGCAGAGCGGGCGGCGACCAATGGCACCGACACGGATTTGCAGGTCATCGACACGATCTTCAAGAAGATGGAAAGCGCCCACACCAAGCGCAACCCGACAGAAGAAGCTGGTCTGGACGCGGATTTCCACCTGTCCATCATTGAGGCCAGCCACAACGTCATCATGCTGCATATGATGCGGTCCATGTACCAGCTGCTGCGTGAAGGCGTGTTCTACAATCGCCAGATCATGTTCAAACAACGCACCACGCGGGACCAGCTTCTGGATCAGCACCGCGCGATTAACGTGGCCCTACAGGCGCGGGATGCGGCGGGGGCACGGGCGGCCGTTGAGGCGCATTTGGGGTTTGTTGAGGGCGCATTGTTCGAGCAGGACAAGGCGGAGCGGAACGACGCAATCGCACGGAAGCGGTTGGATCATGAACGGACGCGATAAAGCGCGGGCAGACTTTCGCGAAAGTCTGCTGACAAACCCTCATTGAGGGTTTGGCCCCCGCTACAGACACCGCAACAAAAAAGCCCGGCGCGATGGCCGGGCTTTCTCGTAAATCTCTGACCTCGGATCAGTGCAGTTTTGCACCCACTTCGGCAATCGCGTCATCGATCAGCTTGTTCGCGTCGGCGGCCGTGGTCTGCTTGGCGATCACGTCCTGTGCTGCGGCGATGGCCACGGTGACAGCCTCGTTGCGGACGGCGCGGATGGCACCGGACTTGGCGCTTTCGATCTGGTCTTCGGCAGAGGCGAGACGACGAGCGACAGAGGCTTTGATGTCTTCTTTTGCCTGTTCAGCCGCACGGCTGGCTTCTTCCTTGGCGTTGGCGACGATGCGGTCGGCCTGTTCCTGAACTTCGCGCTGCTTGCGTTCGTAGCTGGCCAGAAGGGTCTGGGCTTCTTCACGCAGGGATTTGGCTTCGTCCAGATCGGATTTGATGCCTTCGGAGCGCTTGTCCAGCATGCCTGTCAGCATGCCCGGGACGCCGAACTTCACCAGCACGCCGATGAAGATGATGAAGGCGATCAGGACGATCAGGTCCGTGTTGCTCAGCGTCCAGAAGTCCGCAGAGAACGGGTTCTTGGAGGCGGCAAGCGCCGGAGAGGCGGCGAGCGTCGCGAGGGCGGTCAGTGCATATTTCATGGCCTTACCCTTTCATCCGCGCGTTGATGGCCGCGGTGATCGTGCGGGCATCTGCCTTGCCACCCATGGCGGCGATGATTTCCTTGGCGGTGTCTTTCGCCACGGCCTTGACCGCGTCGGCTGCACCAGCCTGAATTTCTGCAATCGCCTTTTCGCTTTCGGCGGTCTGGGCTGCAATCTCGGCGTCGGCCTTTTGCATCTCCACATCCAGTTCAGCCTGGATTTCCGCCTTGGCGTCCGCGACGATCTTCGCAGCTTCGGCACGGGCATCCACAAGCGCCTTTTCGTAGGCGGCTTCCGCTTCCTGTGCGCGCTGCTTCAGTTCTTCCGCGGCGGCAATATCGTTGGTGATCGTCCCCTGACGTTCGGCCAGAACCGCGCCAATGCGGGGCAGCGCCACGCGGGACAGGATCAGGTAGATCACGATCAGCGTGATCACGAGCCAGAAAATCTGGTTCGGGAACGTCGAGAAATCCAGCTGCGGCATTCCTGCTCCGCTGGCCTCGGCCCCTTTATCGACTGCTGTATCAGCCATTGTTCGCGTCCCTCATAGACATCTGGTTTCGAACATATCGCACAAAAGTGGGAACCGGTTTTGTGCCCCTCGGATATGCGCTTATGATCTTTGGCGAAAGGCGGGTGCCGCCTGACGCTCTGTTCTGGTGTCCCTACATTGGGTGGAC
>JAHDFG010000100.1:6601-7698 GCA_020628265.1 Pseudooctadecabacter sp.
GGGTGGACCGCGCCGCGATCCACCCAAAGCGTAAGGATAAAGCGGTCTATCTCTTAGACAGCGAACATCAGCAGCAGAGCGACGAGGAACGAGAAGATCCCCAGTGCTTCTGCGAATGCGATGCCGATGAAGAGCGTTGCCGTCTGACCAGCAGCGGCAGATGGGTTGCGCAGAGCGCCGGCAAGGAAGTTGCCTGCGACGTGGCCCACACCGATTGCGGCTGCGCCGGAACCGATTGCTGCGAGACCTGCGCCGATGTGTGCGAGTTGACCTTCCATGGGTATATCTCCTTACGATTGGAAGTTAAGCGTTCGCCGGGATTGTCCCCGACGAGGCATTCTTAGTGATGGGGGTGCAGCGCGTCCTTGAGGTACACGCATGTCAGGATCGTGAAGACGTAGGCCTGAATGGCCGACACCAGCACTTCCAGTGCATAGATTGCGACGACGCCGAGGATGGCGACCGGTGCGATGATGAAGCCTACCTGCGCAAAGCCTGCGAACACCTTCAGAACGGCGTGACCGGCCATCAGGTTACCAGCCAGACGAATGGAGTGGCTGACGGGGCGCACGAAGTAGGAAATGATTTCGATCACAGCGAGGATCGGACGCAGCGCCAGCGGTGCGCTGGAGACCCAGAAGAGGCTCAGGAAGCTTGCGCCGTTCTTGATGAAGCCGATCGCGGTGACGACGAAGAACACGCCGAAGCCCAGGATCGCGGTGACGGCGATGTGGGACGTGGTGGTGAACGACATCGGGATCAGGCCGAGGAAGTTCGAGATCAGGATGAAGATGAACAGCGTAAAGATGTAGGGGAAGTACTTCAGACCGTCTTTGCCGGTCACGTCTTCGACCATCTGGTGGACGAAGCCGTACATCATTTCTGCGATGGACTGGCTGCGGCCCGGAACGACGGCGCGCTTGGAGGTGCCCATGACGAGCAGCAGCGTGATCGCAACGATTGCGAAGAACATCCACATGGTCACGTTGGTGATCGTGTACCATTCAATCGGGCCTTCGCCGAACAGCCGCTTCACCTCGAACTGATCGAGGGGTTTGAAGCTCAGGCCGCCGCCTTCAACTGGATCTGCCATCCGT
>JAHDFG010000101.1:0-2933 GCA_020628265.1 Pseudooctadecabacter sp.
CGGGCGACGCACCGGAATTCTGGAACTTCGACCACGTGGACCGGATCACCGCCCTTTATCAGGGCGCAGTCGATGCGGGCTCCGACCTCTTCCTGACCAACACCTTTGGCGGCAACGCGTCTCGCCTGAAACTGCACGGCGGCGAAGACAAGGTCTTCGAAATCAACAAGGCAGGTGCCGAAATCGGCCGCGAAGTCGCAGACCGCGCCGGTCGCACGGTGATCGTCGCAGGCTCAGTCGGCCCGACCGGTGAGATCATGGAACCTATGGGGTCCCTCACTCACGCTACGGCGGTCGAGATGTTTCATGAACAAGCCGAGGGCCTGAAGGCTGGCGGCGCTGACGTTCTCTGGGTTGAGACGATTTCGGCGGCGGAAGAGTTCAAAGCCGCAGCCGAGGCCTTTGCGCTGGCAGATATGCCGTGGTGCGGCACCATGAGTTTCGACACGGCGGGGCGCACCATGATGGGCCTGACGTCCGCCGAATTGGTGAAGCTGGTCGGTAAGCTGGACCATCAACCGCTGGCCTTCGGGGCCAATTGCGGCGTTGGCGCATCGGACCTCTTGCGGACCGTCAACGGCTTCAAGGCAGCAGGCCCCGCCCAGCCCGTCATTGCCAAAGGCAACGCAGGCATTCCCAAATATGTCGATGGTCACATCCACTACGACGGCACGCCCGATCTGATGGCGGACTACGCCGTATTGGCCCGTGACAGCGGTGCCACGATCATCGGTGGCTGCTGCGGGACCACACCGGACCATCTGCGAGCCATGCGAGAGGCCCTTGAGACACGCCCGAAATCCGCGGCCCCCAGCCTTGAGGCAATTGCCGAGGCCCTTGGCGGTTTCTCATCTGCCTCCGATGGAACAGACGGTGCAGGGCCGACCCGTGCCGCACGGCGCGGACGCCGCCGCGCCTGATTGTTCAGAACAGGCTCATTTGATCGCCCCGTTCAAAGGGGATTTCAAACAGGTCGGTGCGCAGGCTTGGCAGCCTGTCGGCCAAGCCCAACCGCTTGCGCGCTACCGTCAAACGTGCGCGCATTTGATTTGCCCAGATGCCCTGCCCTGTCATTCGTGTGCCAAACTGCGCCTCATAGAGTTTGCCACCATGGAGTTCACGCACCCGCCCGAGGATCCTTTCCGCGCGGTCCGGAAAATGAGTTCGGGCCCAGTCCTCAAACAGGCCCGCCACCTCAGCAGGCAAGCGCAGCATGATGGCGGTGGCGGCTTGCGCACCAGCCTCCCGTCCCGCAGTCAGGATCGCCTCCAACTCATGATCCGTCAGCGCAGGCACCATGGGTGAGGCCGCAACCTTAACCGGCACACCCGCTTTGGCGAGCCGTTCGATCACCTTCAAGCGGCGCTTGGGCGACGGCACGCGCGGCTCCATCACACGGGAAATCTTGGGATCAAGTGTCGTGACAGAGATGCCGACCGAAACCAAACCGTCGGCTGCAAGATCGGTCAGAATGTCGATGTCCCGTTCGATCAACACACCCTTGGTCACGATGCCGACCGGGTGCCGGAAGCGCGCCAGCACCTTCAACACCTCACGCATGATGCCGTGGGTTCGCTCAATCGGCTGGTAGGGATCGGTATAGGTGCCAATCGCAATGGTTTGGGGGTTGTAGTTCTTTCTGCGCAATTCCGCATCCAGCACCTGCGGCGCCGTCAGGCGCGCGATCAATCGGCTTTCAAAGTCCTGCCCGGGCGACAGGCCCAACCACGCATGACCGGGGCGTGCAAAGCAATAGATACAGCCGTGTTCGCACCCCCGATAGGGATTGATGCTGCGATCAAAAGGCACGTCGGGTGAGGTATTTCGCGTGATGACGCGGCGTGGCACCTCCAACGCGACCTCCGTGCGCAAGGGCGTGTCTTCCGGCTGGGACCAGCCGTCATCCACCTGCACGCGGGCGTAGGGTTCAAACCGGCCAACAGCGTTGCTGACAGCCCCCCGCCCCCGCGCCTCTCCGCGGGTCATATCTCCGAGTTCATTCATGCCCCCAATATAGAACAAATAGTGAACAAGTGAACCCGCCTCACAGAAAACCCGCAAAGTATTCATTTGCATACGGGTCGCTTGACAGGCACGTCTTGTCGCAATCGTTTCAGACCCTGTTGCGGATTCTGGGGCTAATCGAGCAAACACCAGGCATGAAAGGACGCGACCCATGTCCGATGAAGAAGACGATATCATTCTGTCAGAACTGAACGACGAAGATCTCGTCGCTCAAATGTTCGATGACCTTTACGACGGTCTGAAGGAAGAGATCGAAGAAGGCGTGAACATCCTGCTGGAACGCGGATGGCAGCCCTATGACATCCTGACCAAGGCGCTTGTCGGCGGCATGACCATTGTGGGCCACGACTTCCGCGACGGCATCCTCTTCGTACCCGAGGTTCTGCTGGCCGCCAACGCGATGAAGGGCGGCATGGCGATCCTGAAGCCTCTGTTGGCCGAAACCGGCGCACCGCGCGTGGGCAAGATGGTCATCGGCACCGTGAAAGGCGACATCCACGACATCGGTAAGAACCTCGTGTCGATGATGATGGAGGGTGCGGGTTTTGAGGTTGTGGACCTCGGCATCAACAACCCTGTCGAAAACTACATGGAAGCGTTGAAAACCGAACAGCCAGACATCCTTGGCATGTCCGCCCTGCTGACCACGACGATGCCTTACATGAAGGTCGTCATCGACACGATGGTCGAAGAAGGTGTGCGCGATGATTACACCGTCCTCGTCGGCGGAGCACCCCTGAACGAAGAGTTCGGCAAAGCCATCGGCGCCGATGCCTATTGCCGTGACGCGGCCGTCGCTGTGGAAACCGCGAAGACCTTCATGGCGCGCAAGCACAATCAGGGCGCCACGGCCTAAGGCCAACACAGCACTTTACCTGCAGCGCCCCGTGGTCCCAAACTACGGGGCG
>JAHDFG010000101.1:3033-7658 GCA_020628265.1 Pseudooctadecabacter sp.
TAAGGCCAACACAGCACTTTACCTGCAGCGCCCCGTGGTCCCAAACTACGGGGCGCTCTTCGTTTGAAAGGACCTGACCATGCTGACCTTGTACGCTGCCTCGAACACCGTGGCCGTCGCCAGCCATATCGCACTGGAAGAAACCGGTCTGCCCCACCGGATCGAATGGATCAACTTTGCGGACGGCGGACAAAGGTCAGCAGACTATCTCGCGGTCAATCCCAAGGGCCGCGTGCCCGCACTGGTCGCGGACGGATCGATCATCACGGAAACCCCCGCCATTCTGGAGTACATCGCCGACGTGTCGGGCCAGTTGATGCCAGCGGATGCACTGGACCGCGCCAAGGTCCGCGAGATCCTGTCCTACTGTGCCTCAACCTTCCACGTGAACCACGCCCACAAAATGCGCGGGGCTCGATGGTCGGACGACGCGGCGGCCCATGCCTCGATGGCAGCGAAGGTGCCAGAGACCATGGCTGACAGCTGTGCCTATGTTGAGACCCTTTTAGACGGTGGATGGATCGCAGGCGATTATTCCATCGCCGACATTCACCTGTTCACGATCTGCCGGTGGCTGGGCGG
Source organism: Pseudooctadecabacter sp. (assembly GCA_020628265.1). Lineage (GTDB taxonomy): Bacteria > Pseudomonadota > Alphaproteobacteria > Rhodobacterales > Rhodobacteraceae > Octadecabacter. The sequence goes on from JAHDFG010000101.1 coordinate 3,616, forward strand.
TGACGGCGTGAACATTGCCGATTTTCCAAAACTGAACGCCCACTTTGAGGCCATGCAGGCCCGCGCGGCCGTTGGCCGCGCCCTTGCAGCCCATGGATGACGCAACCCTCACCCGCGACGGGCTTGCGCCGACGGGCGAAGGTCGGGTGTTGCTCCTCGCCTGCGGCGCACTCGCGCGTGAGATCCTCGATCTGATCAAGGTCAACGGCTGGACCCACATGGACCTGCAGTGCCTGCCCGCAATCCTTCACGTCCACCCCGAGAAGATTCCGGCGGCGGTAGAGGCAGCAATCAACACACACCGCGCGAAATATGACGACATCTTCGTCGTCTATGCCGATTGCGGCACGGGCGGTATGTTGCAACAGGTCTGTGACAAATACGGGGTGCAAATGATCGAAGGCCCGCACTGCTATTCCTTCTTCGAAGGCAACGCAGCCTTTGTCGAGTTGGACGAGGTGACGGCCTTCTACCTCACCGATTTCCTTGTCCGCCAGTTCGAGGCTTTCGTGATCAAGCCTCTTGGCCTCGACCGTCATCCTGAGCTGCGGGACATGTATTTCGGCAATTACACCAAGCTGGTCTATCAGGCGCAGGTGGATGACCCTGCCCTGACGGCACTCGCGACGCAGCACGCGGACCGTCTGGGCCTTACGTTTGAACGACGTTTCACCGGCTACGGCGACTTGGAGACAGCCCTCGCGGCCCGAGCCTGACCAACGCTTCTTTGGCTTTCAAATATCCTCGCCGAAGGCGCACGGGACGGAGGGCGGGGCGATGGCGAAGCCGAGCGTCGCCTCGTCCCGAACAAACATCCCTCAGGCCGCAGCTGCCGTCTGTCTGATCCGTTCAATCATCGCCCGCAGCCCGTTCGATCGCTGTGCCGACAGGTGGTCGTTCAACCCCAGACGCTCAAACTCTGCGCGGGCATCGACAGCGGCGACCTCTCCCACCGGAAGGCCGTTATAAAGAGCCCGCAGGATGGCAATGAGACCACTCACGATCATCGCGTCACTGGCCCCTTCAAACGAAAACGTACCGTCTTCGATCTTGGGCACCAGCCAGACCTGCGATGCGCAGCCATCCACTTTCGTGGCCGGCACCTTGAACGCATCATCCAGCGGCGGCATCTCGCGCCCCATGTCGATCACATGGGCATAGCGATCTTCCCAATCGTCAAGAAATTCAAACGTTTCGGCAATTTCTTCGAAGCTTTCGGTGGCCATGATGCATCCTCTCTTGGCCCTGATCTATGTCCCTGCCCCCCAAAGGTCCAGTGGCCGCTTTTCACGGGGGCCTGTTTCGTCTAATCGTAGGGCAACGGGAGAACTCAGGGGGCAATCATGCTGCGTGCAACACTTATGGGAACGGCTCTGCTCATCGGATTGTCAGGCTGTGCCCGCATCGCGGACAGCCGCCTGAACCCGTTCAACTGGTTTGGCAACAGCCAACCCGCAGCCGTGGTAGATGCGTCCGAGCGACGCCCCTTGGTGCCTGAAGGCCGCCGCACTGTCATCGTTGACAACCGAGCGCTGCTGCAAACGGTCGACGCCATGTCTGTGGACCGCGCCCCTGCAGGGGCCATTGTCCGCGCGACTGGCACTGCCCCGGGACAGGGGTATTTCAACGCACAACTCGTGTCCCGCGGGGTCGCCAACGGCGTTCTGACGCTGGAGTTTCGCGCCCAAGCCCCATCAGCCTTCGAAGGGATCGGACCAAACCGATCCCGCCAGATCACGGCCGCTTATGTGATTGATGCAGCTGAACTGGCCGCCATTCGCAGCGTCCGGATCGAAGCGGCTTCGAACGCCCGCGTGTCCCGCCGCTAGCTTCGCTCGGCCTTACAACTCGAAGGTCACGACCTTTTCGCCCTTCACCGCAAGGCCGATTTGACCGTCGACAAGACGCAAGGCCTCCGCGCCAAAGACTTCCTTGCGCCATCCCCGCAGGGCCGCCACGTCCCGCTGACCCGCAGCAATGGCATCCAGATCGGCGCTTGTCGCGATCAGCTTTTGCGCGACGCCTTCGTTGTCGGCTTTCGATTTCACCAGCACGCGCAACATATCTGCGAGCGCCGGATTAACCTGCAGCTTTTCGCGGCTGTTGACGATCTTGGGCGCGTCTTCCGGTTTCACGGCTAGCCCCGCTTTAACCGCTTCAAGGATACCGGCCGCAATATCGCCCTTGCGGGCCTCCCTCAGCAACAGGCGCGACCGGCCCAGATCCTTCTCGGATTGTGGCTTGGTGGACGCCAGTTCCACCAGCGCGTCATCCTTGAAGACCCGATTACGAGGTATGTTGCGGGATTGGGCGTGGCTTTCGCGGAAGCGGGCCAACTCGCGGACAATCGCCAGAAACTTGCCGGAGTTTGTTCGGGTCTTCACCCTGCGCCATGCCTCCTCCGGATCGACGCGGTAGGTCGCAGGGTCGTTGAGAACGGCCATTTCTTCGGCCACCCATTTCTTGCGACCGGATTTGTCCAACTCAGCCGACAGAAACTCGTAGATGTCCCGCAGGTGGGTCACATCGGCCAAGGCATAGGACTTCTGCGCATCCGTCAGCGGACGACGCGACCAATCGGTGAAGCGCGAGGACTTGTCGATGCTGGCCTTGGCGATCTTGCGCACCAATGTCTCGTATCCCGCCTGTTCGCCGAACCCGCAAACCATGGCGGCGACTTGGGTGTCGAACAGTGGCGCTGGAATGACACCACGATCGACAAAGAAAATTTCCAGATCCTGACGGGCCGCGTGGAAGACTTTGACGACGCCCGCATCCTCGAACAGATCGTAAAGCGGCGTCAGGTCCAGACCTTCAACCAGAGGATCGACCAGCACTGCGTCGTTTTCCCCATCACCGGCATAGGCCAGCTGGATCAGGCACAGCTTCGAATAATAGGTGCGTTCTCTCAGGAACTCGGTGTCGACAGTGACGTACGGATGCTTTGCTGCCGCCTCGCAAAAAGCAGCAAGGTCTTGCGTCGTCGTAAGTGTCTTCATTCCGGGCCTTTATTGCATTTGGTCTTCGGGCGCCCCCGCTCGTGATGCAACCCTAGGGGATCATGGCGTCATTGGAAAGGTGCACCGGCGTTTTGTCCCCTGCCGCAAACCGGCGCAGCACCGCGGGGTACAGCCGGTGTTCATAGGCCAACAAACGGGCCGCCAGCGTATCGGGCGTATCATCCGGTTCAATCGCAATCCGCGCCTGCCCCAAAACGGGTCCGTCATCCAGCGCGGCTGTGACTTCATGCACGCTGCACCCGTGTTCAGCATCCCCGGCCTCAAGCGCGCGGGCATGGGTGTGCAGCCCCTTATACTTGGGCAAAAGCGATGGGTGGATGTTCAGCATGCGCCCTTCATATCGGGACACAAAGTCAGCGCCCAGAATGCGCATGAAGCCTGCAAGACAGATGATATCCGGCGCATAGCCTTCAAGCACTCTGTGCAAAGCATCCTCGAAGCCCTTGCGATCTTTGGGAAAATCCCGATGACTGATGACGTCCGTCGGCACGCCCAGAGCACGGGCTTTCTCCAGCCCGCCTGCTTCGGGATCATTCGAGATCACCACGACGGGACGCGCAGGATGATCGCCGGTCATGCTTTGCACGAGGGTCACCATATTGGACCCCCCGCCCGAAATCAGAATGGCAACCCGCTTGGTCAAAGAAGGGACCCGCGATAGGTCACGCCGTGGCCTTGGGTGACGCGGCCAATCTCGTAGACGTCATGTCCCGCGCCCGCAAAGCTGATCCGTGCCACATCAACGCGGTCTTCCGGCACAACGGCAATCATACCAATGCCGCAATTGAAGGTCTTCAGCATCTCGGCCTCATCCAGACCGCCCTGCTCTGCCAGCCATTGGAAGACCGGCAGGATCGTCCACGCGTTCAGATCAATTTCAGCGCCAAGGCCTTCGGGCAGAACCCGCGGCAGATTCTCTGTCAGCCCGCCGCCCGTGATATGGGCCAAGGCCTTCAGGACGCCGCTTTCGTTGCGCAGAATATCGACCGCGCCTTTGACATAGAGTGCGGTGGGTGCCAGCAA
>JAHDFG010000102.1 GCA_020628265.1 Pseudooctadecabacter sp.
TCAGGGGCGCGGAGCGGCCCCCATGGTCGTCTCTATCGCAATCCGCCAAGGTGTCGTTCAGGCCTTGGGCAACCGCCACCCCGACCTTTCAGGCACGGCCTTCTGGACGAACAGCCCCACCCCCGACGTCACCCACCGTGACATCCGTCAGTTGGCCGCACTGAACAAAGACGCGCTGTCATTAGAACGCAGCCCGCGCCAGAAGCTCTATCTTGAAGCCTTCCTGCTGCCGCTCCTCGTGGCCCTCGACCGCCCGCCGGAGGGGCTTATAGACAGCCCGCCGGACTGGCTGATTCACGCCTGCACCGCCGCCCGTGATCCAAAAGTATTCCGCCTCGGCGCGGAAGGCTTCGTCGCCGCCACCGGACGCACCCACCCCCATGTGGCGCGCACCATGCGCAAACATATGGGCCAAACCCCGTCCGACTACATCAACACCCAACGGATGCAGCACGCGGCCCGCATGCTCACCGGCACCGCCGACCCCCTGCCCGAGATCGCAGCCGACTGCGGCATCCCCAATCTCTCGCATTTTCACAAACTCTTTCGTGCGGCATTTGAAGAGACCCCGCAAAGCTATCGCCGTAGCCGTCAGCGGGACCTGATCCAGCCCCGCTGACGCAGGGTGCCGCCTTGCCATCGCCCCCCTTGCGTGACAGGTTGATTGCTTACCAACGGGACGCAGACATGCAGACGACCGACACAGCCACAACCACCGCCCAAAGCCACCTTCCGCAAGTGCAGGAACCCCGCAACGACGGCATTCCGCTGGACCTGTCATGGGTCCGCGCGGTGCAGGCCAACACCTCGGCCATCGAACGCCGTGCGGCGACCCTTCCGGGTCGTCGGTCTGTCAAAAAGGACTATCAGGCCGCGTGGTTGTGCAAGGCGATCAGCCTGATGGATCTGACGACCCTTTCGGGCGACGACACCACAGGCCGCGTCCGGCGTTTGTGCGCCAAGGCCCGCCAGCCTGTCCGCGCCGACCTGCTGAAGACCTTGGGCATGGAAGGCCTGACCACCGGCGCCGTCTGCGTCTACCACGACATGGTCGAAACGGCCGTCGACGCCCTGCGCGGCACGTCGATCCCAGTGGCCGCTGTCTCCACCGGTTTCCCTGCGGGCCTGTCCCCCTTCCACCTGCGCATCGCCGAAATCGGGGAAAGCGTCGCGGCTGGGGCCGAAGAGATCGACATCGTGATCTCCCGCCGCCACGTGCTGCAAGGCAACTGGCAGGCGCTTTACGATGAAATGGCCGAAATGCGCGCCGCCTGCGGCCACGCCCACGTCAAGGCGATCCTCGCAACCGGAGAGCTGGGGTCCCTGCGCAACGTCGCCCGTGCCTCGCTCGTGTGCATGATGGCTGGTGCAGATTTCATAAAGACCTCCACCGGCAAGGAAAGCGTCAACGCGACCCTCCCCGTCACCCTCACCATGATCCGCGCCATCCGCGACTACCACGACCGCACCGGCCTGCGCGTCGGCTACAAACCCGCCGGTGGCATCAGCAAAGCCAAGGACGCAATTACCTATCTGGCGATGATCAAGGACGAATTGGGCGACCGCTGGCTGCAACCCGACCTCTTCCGCTTCGGCGCGTCCTCATTGCTGGGCGACATCGAACGCCAGTTGGAACACCATGTCACCGGCAGCTACTCCGCTGGCTGGCGTCACGCAATCGGATAGACCCATGCTCGAAACTCTCCAAATCCTCCAGATCGTCGTGGGCGGCCTGATGATCGTCGGCATCGGCGTCCTGCTCTACTTCAACTACCGTTGGCGCACCGGATCCGGATCAAATGAAATGACACCGGAAAACGCGGCCAAGATGCGTCGCTACGTGACCCTGCTGATCGTCTTCCTCGTCATCCCCAACTTCATCCTCATCATCCTCACACGAGGCCTCGCATGACCATCAAAGACATCTTCGACACTATGGACTACGGCCCCGCGCCCGAGGACGCCAAAGAAGCCCTCGCATGGATCGAAAGCCGTGGCAGCATCGCGGGCCACTTCATCGGCGGCAAATGGGACGCCCTGCGGGATGACTTCGCAACGACCAACCCCGCCACGGGCGAGAAACTCGCAGGCGTCACCAAAGGCACCGCTGATGAGGTCGCAAAGGCCGTCGCCGCCGCCCGCAAGGCGCAACCCAAATGGGCCAAAGACGGCAAAGCGCGGGCAAAGGTCCTCTATGCCATCGCACGCCTGATGCAGAAAAACGCGCGCCTTCTGGCCGTGATGGAAACCCTCGACAACGGCAAACCCATCCGCGAAGCCCGCGACATCGACGTGCCGCTCGCCATCCGCCACTTCTACCACCACGCAGGCTTCGCCCAGCTGATGGAGGACGAGATGCCCGATGCCGACCCCATGGGCGTCTGCGGCCAGATCATCCCGTGGAACTTCCCGCTGCTGATGCTCGCATGGAAAATCGCGCCCGCACTGGCCATGGGCAACACGGTGGTCCTGAAGCCCGCCGAATTCACGCCGATGACCGCCATGATCTTTGCCGAGATTTGCACCGCCGCAGGCGTGCCCGCAGGCGTCGTCAACATCGTCACCGGCGACGGCGAAACAGGGGCCGCCCTTGTCGACGCCGACGTCGACAAAATCGCCTTCACCGGCTCCACTGAAGTGGGGCGCATCATCCGCCGCCAGACAGCCGGCACCGGCAAGGCGTTGACGTTGGAACTGGGCGGCAAGTCCCCGTACATCGTCTTCGACGACGCCGATCTGGACAGCGCCGTCGAAGGCCTCGTCGATGCCATCTGGTTCAATCAGGGGCAGGTCTGCTGCGCAGGCTCCCGCCTTCTGGTGCAGGAAAACGTGGCCGACCGCTTCTACGCCAAACTCAAGGCCCGCATGAAAACCCTGCGCGTGGGCGATCCGCTGGACAAAGCCATCGACGTCGGCGCCATCGTTGACCCCAGCCAACTGGCCCAGATCAAAACCCGCGTTGACGCCAACACCGCAGGCGAGACCTTCCAGACGACAGCCCCAGAAGGCTGCTTCTACCCGCCCACACTCATCACCGGGCTCGCGCCCTCCGATCCGCTCATGCAGGAAGAAATCTTCGGCCCCGTGCTGGTCGCCACCACCTTCCGCACGCAAGCCGAGGCCGTCGAGGTGGCCAACAACACCCGCTACGGCCTCGCAGCGTCGGTTTGGACGGAAAACATCAACCTCGCGCTGGATATCGCGCCCAAGCTGGTCTCCGGCATCGTCTGGGTGAATGGCACCAACATGATGGACGCGGCGGCCGGCTTCGGCGGCGTCCGCGAAAGCGGCTTTGGCCGCGAAGGCGGATGGGAAGGCCTGCTAGCCTACACCAAACCCAAAGGCAAAGCGACGCCGCTCAAAGCGCCCATGCCCTTCACAACTGACGACGGCACCCCCGCCGACCCGCTGGACCGCACCGCCAAGCTCTACATCGGCGGCAAACAGGCCCGCCCCGACGGCGGCTATTCCCAACCTATCTACAACAAGTCCGGCAAACTGATGGGCCACGCCAGCATCGCCAACCGCAAAGATCTGCGCAACGCGGTCGAAGCAAATGCCGCCGCCAAAGGCTGGTCCAAAACCACCGGCCACCTGCGCGCACAAATCCTCTACTACATCGGCGAGAACCTCTCCGCCCGCGCCGATGAATTCGCCGCTCGCATCAACTCCCTCACCGGCACCCGCACAGGTGCTGCTGAGGTTGAAGCCGCAATCGACCACCTCTTCACCTGGGCCGCATGGGCCGACAAACACGATGGTGCCGCCAAAGGCGTCCCCGTGCGCGGCGTCGCACTTGCGATGAACGAACCGGTGGGCAGCATCGGCGTGCTCACAGACGACACCCGCCCGCTCATGGGCCTGATCGAACCGCTGGCGCCTGCGCTCGCCATGGGCAACCGCATCACCGCCGTGGCCTCACACGCCTTCCCGCTGGCCGCCACGGACTTCTACCAGATCCTCGACACATCGGACGTGCCCGCAGGCGTGGTCAACATCCTCACCGGCGACCACGCAGACCTCGCCCCGCACATGGCCGCCCATATGAATCTCGATGCGGTCTGGTCCTTCTCCAGCGCGGACATCAGCAAGGTGATCGAAGAAAAGTCAGCCGAAACCCTCAAACGCACGTGGGTCAACAACGGCCAAGCCCGCAGCTGGCCCTCCGCCATCTGGCGCGCCCAAGCGACCGAGGTCAAAACCATCTGGATCCCCTACGGCGAATAGACCCCGCAGGGCTCAGTCCGGTCCGCCGCTCAAGCCCTCCCAAAAACCTTCCTTGGCAGGTTTTGCGCAACGCTTTGGTTTCTTTGGCTCCAAAATATCCCGGGGTCTGGGGCAGCGCCCCAGCTCTTATCGCGCCCCACAGGGGCGCCCCCGCCCGCCGCAGGCGCCGATCGTCAGATCGTTACTTCGATTTCCACGTATCCAGCCAGCGCCGGATACGGCCCCGCCGCTCCGCCAAATCCGCGTTGACGTGATCCAGCTGATCACCGGCCTTGTCTGCCAACGGGTCCAGCGTCCGCTCACGGAACTGCATCCACATGGCGCGGATAAACAGCGACCCCACGATCATCAAAACGAAGATAATCAGATTGACCCACGGGAATGGACGATAGTCCTCAGGGTTGGCCCCCTCGGGCACCACTATGGGCCGGATCGCCACCGCATTAGGATAGATCGACGCCCAGCGGATACGCCAGCCGTAATGGGTCACCACGACCCAATTGTAGGGCTGCGCTGTCGAAATCGACGCCGCCGCTTCGGCCTGCAAATCCGACGAGTCAAATTTGAAATACGGCGGGTAGATCCAGCCGGTGTCCTCGTTGCGGTAAACCATCGTCTCGTTGCCGCCACGGATCAGGCTGAAGAAATAGGTGGCCTTGCGCTCGGTGTTGATCAGACGCAGATCGCGCGTGATCCCGTCCACCTGCCCGCTGTCGGCCTGCGCGTAAAACAGCCGCTGCAAGCCACCAAAATCGGTCCGGATGATCTCGGTCGATGTGATCCGCGCCACATCCTGCTGCGGCATCACGTAATGCAGGAACAGCCCCACCACGAGGAACAACAAAATGCGGATAACCCGTCTGAAATTACGCATGGAACCGGTCCTCAGTTGATGAAGTAGATGATGGTGCCCACGACGATGGGCGGGATGACAAAAATCAGCAGGATCAGCTTCTTGCGCAAGCCGCTTTCATACTTGGCCATGCCCTCGGCGATGTACTCTTCCCGAGTCATCCCCTCCTGCGGGGCCTCGTCCCACCAGCCTTCCAGCTTTTCGCGCCGGACGGAACGGGAATAAAGCGACACACACACATAGATCACGGCCAAAATCGCGAAACCGCCGACGACCAACCTGACAAATTGCATCTCTTCCTCCTACCGTCCGCGCCGCACTGCGCCCCAAGGCCCCACGCGATCAATGATATCCGGCTGCGGGCCTGTCCCCGCTGGCTCTTCCATCGGGGCCTCATGGCCAAACAAAGCGTCCCGCGTTCCAGCCTTATCGACCTGATACTCCGTCGACAAGAACTCTGCCACATAGGCCTGCTTGGCCTCGGGCCAGCTGGCATAGGCCGCGTAGAACGCATCCTTGTGGCAAATGAACAGCTGGCGCACGTCCATAGGTGCCAATTCCGCCAGTAACATATTCACCAAATCGGCGTCCTTATGGGCCTTGGCCCGCAGGGTATAGAAATACGCCGGATGCTCACTGTCGATGCGCGGCCATGGCCCCCCGTCCTCGGCCCAGCGCACCAGATCCGCCAGCCCACGCCATGCCTCGGGCAGTGCGTCGTAGTGTTTACGACCCAAGGTCCGAAGCGTCCGCCGCGAGGCCCCCGTCAGGTCCTCACCCAATGAGGCCGCCACATCCGCCACGATGAAATCCATCTTCTGACGCAGGATCGCAGCACTATCGATGCCCCGCGCCTCGATGATCGGTTCCGCCAGATCATTGACCTTCAGGAACTGCGCAATCGCCGACCGCTGATCCCCGCCCAGCACAGCGTCCATCCGCAAACCATCCAGCGCACCCGCCCCCGCCATGGCAATCGCCGCAGGCTCCGCCACATCGCGGAACAGGTAAACCCCGCCGAAATGCGCGGTCCAGAAATTGGACTGATCAAAGGTCTCGAACGTCAGATGCAGCGGGTTCCGAGTAATGTCGCCCGTGTCCTTGGCCAACCCGATCATCTGCGCGATCAGCACATCATCGTGCCAGGCGTCCTCCTCGGCCATGAAGCGGTCGATCATGCCGCCCAACTCCTCAGCCGCAGCCACGGCACCGTCCGTCGTATCCGCCTCAATCGTCACCTGCCCCACATCCAGCAGCCGCGCGGGGGTATTCATGGCAAAGACGGAATTCACCAACTCACCGGCCACCGCATCCCGTGCAGTCAGCGCAAAAAGCTGCGCCTCATTGGCCTCAATGAACTGCCGCAGAATACCGCGCGAAGTCGAGAACTTGGTATTCAAGAGCGGCGCCGTCTTCTGCTCTGTCGTCAGCAGGATGAACTGCCGGTTCACGCCTTGGTGGTTGAGGTACAAATCATCCCCCAACTCATCCCCGATCTCGGGCGAGTAGCCGGAAATGTCGATGTGAAAATCCGTGAGCTTGGTCTGCGCACCCGTCAACCGCTTCAGCGCACGGTTATAGCGTTCGACCAAGACAGGGCTGACCACAGGGATCAGGTTCCCGAACATCAGGCCTTTTTCGATGAGGAGGTTCATGGCAAGACCCTCAGCCCAGCACATGTGCTGGGCAGCGCCCGACCCTCCCCACGGGAGGGCGCTTCACGCCCCCCCAGGGTCTGGCGCAACACAAGTTCAATGGTACCATCCATCACCAAACCTCCTTCACCCAGTTCTTCGGCACCCCAGCCAAAGACAGCACCATCAACGGCCCCCACAGCAGCGCAGAAATCAAACTCAACCACCCAAAATGGGCCAGCGCGCCCAGCCCCTGCGTCCCATACAGATCGCCCAGATCAACCCCCTGCATCCGGTAAAGCAGCGCAAAGAACGCAGCCCCCAGCGCCGCCATCAACAGCGTCGACACCAGCGCCAGCCCCATCAGCCACTTGACCCCCTCAGGCCACCAGATCGCCAGAATGCGCGGCACGGCCCAGCCAAGGGCAGCCAACGACATGGCAGGCACCACAAGGGTCCAGAAGTTGCTAGCGTCAAACCCCATCAGGTCTTCGACCCCAAATACCGCTTCTTCGCCTCTTCCTGACGGCCAAAGTCGCGGACCATGTTCTCAATCGCCACCTCGTCGGACTTGTCGGCATAGCGGAACTCTGAATCCGCGTAGCGGTTGATTTCCTGGATCACCATTTCCACCGTAATCGGCTGGCGCATCTCTTCGATCATCGCCTTCTTGGTGTCGTAGTCCTTCTGAAGGAACAGCTCAGGGTTCTCCATCCACTCATCCGGCAGCTCAAAATCCATCGCGCGGACCTTCACGGCATCGGTGATGTTCTTGATCGCACGGCCCGTGAAGCGGCTGTCGGCCTCCTGAATGCCCTTCAGATAGGTACCCAGCTTGTTGATCGTGTCCAGCTCGCCAATCTCGCTCGATACGCGGTCGAACACATTCAACAACCCCGCCTCATGGGGCTTGTTGTGGCTTTCAAACGACGCTG
>JAHDFG010000103.1 GCA_020628265.1 Pseudooctadecabacter sp.
CAAGGGCCACCGCGTCCAGCCGCCGCCAGCTGTCCAGATGAAACTGTGCGAAGTACCCCGCACCGACACAGGCCACACGTAAGGTCATGGGGCAAACCAATCATTTCGGGCCATCTCCGCCTCCGTTTCGGCTGTTGAGCACCTTCATTCGCGTATGCCCCATCACACGCAGCCCGCAATCCCTACCTAACTTCGTGAAGGTGCCAAGCCCCTGCAGCAAAAACTGCAGGGGCGACCAGCGCCAAGTCATAGACTGAACCGCCTTTGTGACACCCCCGTGACCGTCCGGCCGCCCCCCTCTAGACGATTACTCAATTCGCGCCGCGCACGAAAAAGGCCCCCGATGCGATCGACATCAGGGGCCTTCGATTTTGTCTATGCTGCCGCTTACTCGGCGGGGGTACCTACCGGATCAACGGTTACAGCATCCACGCCTGCCCGCTCACGCCGGCCATCGTTGAAACAGGCCTTGATCAGCGAGATGCACATCAGCGCCATCACCACCGAGAACGGCAGCGCGCCGATGACCATCGCGGTCTGGATGGCCCCCGTCCCACCGGAGATGAGCAATCCGCCCACCACCAGTGCGAGCGCCGCACCCCAGAACAAGATGTGCGGGCGGGCCTTCGGGCCTTCGTCACCAGCGGCATTGATGGTGTTCACGATCAGCACCGCGGAGTCAGCCGACGTCACAAGGAACGTCATCAGCAGGACCACGATCAGCACCGCCATCGCCCAGGCCAAGGCCTCGGCAATCGGGGCCAGCATGAACTCGGTCATGGCGAAGATCTTGTCGCCGTTGGGCGCATCAAGGATCAGCCCACCGGCAGAGCCGTTAAGCTCAAGGTCAATCGCAGTGCCACCGGCCCATGCGAACCACACGAAGCACATCAGCGACGGGACGATCATCGCACCCAGCACGAATTCACGGATGCTACGCCCGCGCGAAATACGCGCAAGGAACAGACCCACGAAGGGAGCGAATGCGATCCACCATGCCCAGTAGAACACCGGCCACCAGCCCTGCCATTGTGCCAGCAGGAACGGAACGGAGCCCTCGACGCCATCAGACTGATAGACGTTGAACGACAGCCACGGCAGCGCGATCAGGTAATCCCAGATCCCCACGAAGAACGCCGTGGCACCAAACCATGTGGCCCCGAAGATGATCAGGAAGCTCAGCAGGAAGATGGACAACACCATGTTGATGTTGGACAGCCATTTGATGCCCTTGCCAACACCCGACAGCGCCGACGCGGTGGATGCGCCCATGATCACCAGAAGCGCCACGACGATACCCAGTGTGGTCGCCCCGCCGTCTGCATTCATCAGACCACCGATGCCGATCCGTGTCAGACCCGCCACGAACTGCTCCACACCAAAGCCCAGCGTTTGGGCCACACCCAGAATGGTCGCCACAACGGCCACGATATCAATCAGGTGACCCAGCGGACCGGACAGCGCCTTGCCGAACAGCGGCGTCAGCGACGACCGGATCGTTAGCGGCAAACCACGGCGGTAGCTGAAGAACGCAAGCGCCAGACCAGCGATCGCATAGCACGCCCATGCGCCCAGACCCCAGTGCAGGAACGACCAGATATAGGCCTCGCGCACGTTGTCCGCGCCCTGCGCCGTTGTCAGGCCCTGAATAACGGACGGGTTGTTCTTGAAGTGTGCGACAGGCTCGGCCACGGCCCATGTGAGCATGCCCACACCGATCCCCGCACCGAACATCATCGAGAACCACGAGAAGTTCGAGAACTCAGGCTTTTCGCCATCGGCCCCCAGCTTCATCCGGCCCGATGTCGGCCAAAGCGCCAGCCCGAGGCAGACGATGATAAAGGCCGCCACGACCCAGATGTACCATGCGGCAAACAGGTCAAGAATGACGGAATTCCAGTTCCCCAGAACGGTGCCGGCTTGCGTCGGCCAGACGATACACCAGACAACAAGGACGGAAATGATGATCTTACTGACCACGGCGACGTTAACGCTGAACCCTCGATAAAAACCGCTGTCGGCGGTTTTGATCGGAAGATCCGATAGCGGTGGTTGAATAGACATGACTGTTCCCTCAGCTATTTTATTTTGTGACGCCCAGCTTCGGGGAAAGTGCGGATTCTCACAAGAGTTGTGTACGCTGCGGTGCCGCATCACCTAAAAGGCAAACAAAAACGGATACTTACTCGGGACCGTCGAACGGCTCAATCAACTCGGGGCCCGTTGCGCGGTTGGAATTTACGGCCTTGTCCACGCGGTGAAACTGCAAGGTGTCTTCGCCCGTGGCCTGCATCAGGGTCGCCGCCCCCTTGCCTTCTTCGCCTAACCAAAGGGCCCATTGGTCAGGCTCAAGGATCACGGGAATGCGGTGGTGAATTTTGCCCATGGCGGCATTCGCAGCCGTGGTCACAATGGCGGCCGTCGGGCCGATGTCCCCCCAGTCCTGCCAGATCGCGGCGAAGGCCATCGGCGCGCCATCGCTGCGCTGAATGTACCACGGCAGCTTGGTGCCATCCTCCAGCCGCGTCCATTCATAAAAGCCTGACGCAGGGATCAAGCAGCGCCGCTCGCGGCACGCGGCCTTAAACGCAGGCTTCTCGGCGATGGTCTCGGCCCGCGCGTTGATCAGCAGCGGCCCGCCATTGGGCTTCTTGTACCAGTGCGGAATGAACCCCCAGCGCATGGGCGCATATCGCCTGCCGCTTTCACCGGCCGTCACCGTGGCCACCTGCACCGTGGGGCAGACGTTGTAATTGGGCACATCCGGCAGATCGTTCGCCGGGGCCGCATCAAACATCTGCGACATCGCATCATGGGGCAGCGTAATGGCCATCCGTCCACACATCAGCGCACCCCCTTCAACAGATCGGAATAAAGCAACATCCCCCAGCCATCCAAAGGCCCCGCGGCACGGGCCCAAAGGGCTTGGAACGCGATCGGGTCCAAGTTCATCGCCTGCCGAATATCCTCCAACCGACGCCGCCCGTCGATCAGGGCCAATGCAGGGGCCGCGGCCTTGGGCAATGTCAGCGGGATCGTCTCACCCGCACGCTTGACCGGCAGCACCTTGCCCGCAGCGACCGCTTTGGCCAGTGGCCCGACCGGCACGCCGCGAAGATGCGGGATGCGATCAAGTGTCGGCTTTGGCGGAACCGCCCCCGCTGGCCGCGCATAGCCCACATGCACCTTCATTGTTCCCGACAGCTGTTCGGCCAGCGCCATCCGCGCCGACGCCTCCATCCCATCGGGCACAGGTCCGAACCGCGCAGGATCATAGGCCGCAGGCTCGCAAAACCGCGCTAGATCCCAGCCCGTGTCCGCGAGCGTTGCCAACAGACGCGTCACATCAAACGGCTGGTCTTGCGAATGCAGCAACAGATCATAAAACCCCGCATCCGACTGTTTGTGATCCACAAGGTGCGGGTTGGTCTTGACCGGATGTCCCTCTGGCAACCGGTCATAAATCTCACGCGCGGCGGCCAAACGCTCTGTCGGAGCCATGCCCTCCAACATCGCCCCAAAGGCCGCTTGCAACGGATAAACCCCGCTGCGCCCCAGCGGCGCATAGACCATGAACCCCAAGCCCCCATCCGGCGCACAGGCCGAACGCAGGGCCGCGAACCCCGCCGCAGGGTCTGGCAAATGATGCAGCACGCCGCAGCAATCGATGTAATCAAACGTCCCGTAGTCCGCCGCATCCAGCAGGCTGCCCGTGTGAAACGAAATACCTGTCAGCCCCCGCGCCGCCGCCCGTGCCTCGGCCACACGACGCGACGCCTGCGACAGGTCCAGATATGTGATCTCGTAAGGCCGCTTTGCAGAGGTCAAAAGCTGCGCCAACTGGATCAGCCCGTCGCCGGTCCCACCGCCCGCAACCAACGCCCGCAAGGGCTGCGACCAATCCCGCCGCCCGCCATAAAGGGCGTGGTCAATCTCGCGCGGGTCCGACGGTGATCCGGTGATCAGACGTTTGGCTTCGTCGGCGGGGTCGCGCTCGGGATACGGGAACGCCTCGTATTGCGCGGCAACCTCCGACATTCAGCGACGGTGCGCCTTGCGCGCCAGATCAATCCGCGCATCCATCATCGACATCTCTTTCAGGATCTCGCTGCGCCGCGTCCGGTCGCCCGTCTCGGCCAGCTCCTCCCGCAGACGAGCCAATTCACGCGACAAGGACACGAATTCCGGCACTGCCCCTTTTTCCTTCATCAACCGGTTGATCAATGCGTTCTCCGGGTCGTCCTCGGGCGGCAAGGGCTTGCCCGCACCGGGCAAATCCTCAAAGGCGCCATCTGCCGCGGCAGCACGGATACGCGCATCAATCAGGTCTTCAAGCGGATGTCCCATAGGCCCATCCTACCCCAGCCCTAATCAAGCGTATAGAGCGTGAAATGCAGCCCTTCGCGCTGGTGATCCTCATAGCGCGCCACCTCGGACATCTGCACCTCGGCGGTGCTGCGTTCATTCAGCCAGACGCGGTTGAACTCCCAATCCGCGAAATACTGCGCGCCGAGGTCTCTCACATACAGGTCCAGCGTCCCGTCATGGATCGCCTGCCGCGCATCCCCGTTGACCACGCCATCCAGATTGACGACCCGCAACCGCTCGCCCGCATACCATGACAACGCGCCGGACTGCATGGCCACAACCACCGCACCATCGGGCAGCAAGGGCACCAGCATCTGCGCCACATCACCGTATTTGTGCCCTTCCACAAAGCGGTCCGACTGACCGGCCCACACGGCGACATCCGCCGCCCGCATCACCACGTGTTGCCCGCCGATCCCCAAGGCTAACAGAAATGCCGGCACACCACGGCCGAGCCGAAGAACCGGCCAAAGGGTGACAACAACGGCGACAACCACCGCCAGCGCACCAAGAAAAAGGTAGCGGTGAAAGAACCAAAACGCGGGCAGGTAGAAGACATAGAACGCCATCATCACCAGCACGGTCAGCGACAGGATCGCAGGACCGTCCACCCGCCGGATCACCAATGCCCGCAAAAGCGGCCCAAACAGAATCACACCACCCCAGACCATCACACTGTCGGGAAATGCGGGTAGCAGCCCCTCACCGATGATCTCCCCCATCTTGGTGATGTCCTGATGCGTCTCACGCCCGATAGCCTCATAGAACGCCACGATCTGTCGCACGGCCCCGCCACTTTCCGGCAGCGGCGATCCGGTCTGAGCCAGACAATAGGCAACCCAAGGCGATACCGTCAGCGCAGCGACCCCGCCCACGATCAAAACAGGTCGGGGACCCAGCCGCCAGATCGCCACCGGCAAGAGCACCAAAATCAGCAACGCCGCATCAATCCGCGCCCACAGGGCCAACCCGGCGACAACGCCAAGCAGCACAAACCGACGCGGCCCGTGCCCCGCAGTCGTTCCACTCGCCAGATAAATCAGGGTCACGCCCAACAGCCCTGCCAGCGTTGTCTCCAACCCGTTCATCGCATTGACGAAAACCGGCCCCGACACCGCCGCCAAAGCCAGCGCCAAGGTCGCGGCCCGTGCGGACCCCGTCGCCTGCCGCACGATCGCACCCGAAACCAGAACAGCCCCCGCGCCGAACAGCGCACTCAGCACAATCGCCGCCCGCAACGCCGCATCCCCGTCCAGCCCCAGCCAGAACACCGGCTGCAACAGCATCGCGATCAGCGGCTGGAACCCTGTCGTCTGGATCACCCCATCCGTGCTCGGCCCCAACCCCGCCGCGATATTCCGCGCAATCGTCAGCGTGTAATAGGTGTCGTCAGGCAGATAGAGCGCATCAATCGCAGCCAACGGGATGAACAACGCAGCGGCGAGATACAGCAAAGTGACCGCCCCAGCGACGGCACGAAACAATGGATCGGACATGGGTCTGCTCTTGGTTTTTTTCCGGCCTACCCCAGATGCCCGCATCCACCAAACACGCAACACGCTGCGTTCGCCCCGTTTACCGCCCATTGATGCTCTGCCGCGACACTTGTGCTTGGTTAACCCGCAGGACATCCACATCCTGCGCCATGGACATTCGGGACAGCCGGCCCCTTAGACCACCCCCGCGCCGCCGCGCGCAGATCGGGTGCAGGGGCGGGCCATAGATCGACGGCTCTGGCGGCTGACACCCGCCACGGCACCCACTTCATTTCACCCGGCGGGCGTTCATACCACAGTAAGGTTAACGCGCCCCGCTGATAGCTGAGCACACCGCTCCCCCTTCATCTTGGCAAATACAACTCAAACCCGACGCCGCCACGAAAAACCCCGCCGCACAAGACGCGCGACGGGGCCAAAAGCGTGACTAAAAGAAACGCTTAGTTGCCAGTGATGGTGATCCGGCCGTCGGTGTAGGGCGTGTAAGGCCCGTTCGCAGCCAGATAGTCTGCCACAACCTGCTCAAGGCCCGGACCAAAGTCATAGGCATTGGCGGCGGTCTCGAACATGGAATAGCCGTCGCCACCGTTGCGCATGTAGTTGTTGGTGACCATCAGATAGGACTTGGCAGGATCCAGCGCCTCGCCACCGATCATCACGTCGGAGATGCGGGAACCGGCTTCCATGCTCAGATCAGCCGTGTAGGTGATGCCGCTGACCTGCGGGAAACGACCTGCGCCATCTTCGACCTGACCCACACCGTTCTCAAGGGCCGCCAGAAGGTCGGCACCGGTGGTCTCGAACGTGGCCAGCGTGTTCTGGAACGGCAACACAGTCAGAACCTCACCCATGGTGATCTCGCCACTGTCGATAGAGGCCCGCAGACCGCCACCGTTCTGGATCGCAGCGACAACGCCTTGGTCCGCCACGCGGTCCAGCATGGCGTCAGCCACAAGGTTGCCCATGGCGCATTCCATCGCACGGCAAACCGAACGGTCCCCTTCGATCATATCAGTGGCTTCCGCCACAACCTGCACCTTCATCTCTTCGATGGGGCCAGCCAGTTCGGCCACACGGGCGACGATAGCCTCGTCTTCCGCCACAGAGGCATCCAGCAGGATCGTGTCGCCGGTGGCAGAGGTCACATTGCCTTCGTCATCAAAGACCAACGTCAGGTGACCGACGTATTTGGAATAGGCGTAGGCCTGCACCACGGGCACATTCCCAACCATCGTCGGATAGGCCATGGCGCCCTCTTCGGTGTTGGAGAAGAGCGTGTGGGAGTGGCCGCCCACGACCGCGTCAATCCCGTCGACGCCCTCGGCAATGGCCATATCCATGTTCACGCCCACGTGGTTGAGCGCGATAATCTTGGTCACACCCTCGGCCTCCAACGCGGCCACATCAGCGGCAAGGCTTTCCATCTCGTTCGTGAAGATCACGGCGTCGGACGGGGAAGAAGTTTCAACCGTGTCCGCTGCAAGTGCTGAGATGATCGCGACCTTCTCGCCGCCGACTTCAAGGATCACATGGTTGTCGACCTTGCCGGCCAGAATGTTGGACTGGCTCACGTCGATGTTGCCAGAAATGACGGGGAAATCGACGCCATCAGCGAGCTTCGCCAGACCTTCGTCGCCGTCGTCGAATTCGTGGTTGCCCACGGCCATGGCGTCAA
>JAHDFG010000104.1 GCA_020628265.1 Pseudooctadecabacter sp.
ACCTCGGACACGCGGCCGTGGGGGAAGAGGATAAAGACATCCACATTGCTCAGGCCGCGAAATGCCTCAATCGCCGCCGATCCGGTGTCACCAGATGTCGCCCCCACAATCGTGATCCGCTTGCCGGACCGCGACAGCGACGCCTGAAACATCTGACCGATCAGCTGCATGGCGAAGTCTTTGAACGCCAGCGTGGGGCCGTGGAACAGCTCCAGCAGGAAATGGTTGGCATCCAGCTGTTTCAGCGGTGCGCGGGCGGCGTGGTTAAAGCCCGCGTAGGCCGCGTCGATCAGCCCGCGGAATTCGTCGTCGGTGAAGGTGTCCCCGATAAAGGGGCGCATGACCGTAAAGGCGATCTCTTCGTAGGACTTGCCCGCCATCGCGGCGATTTCGTCCGCGGACAACGTCGGGATCGTCTCAGGCACATAAAGGCCGCCGTCACGGGCAAGGCCCGTCATCATGGCCTCCTCAAAGGTCAGCTTGGGCGCCGTGCCACGGGTGGAGACATACATCATATCAGTCTTCTTTCTGGCGCAGGGCGCGCACTACGTAGAATATCGTCATGGACAACCACACGACCGCCAAAAGGAACCACGTGATCGCATATTCCAAGTGGTCGTTCTTGATGGAACGGGTGTCTACGCCCAAAGGCGTCAAACGCGGGTCGTATTCCGTCGCTGCTGACAGCACCACAAAGACAGGCTCCGTATTCAAAGCCTCGGCCATGGCGGCCACATCACGGGCGTACCATTCGTCGCCCACGGGATCTTCGGTCTGGCCATCATCCGGCCAAATCAGATTGCCCTGAACGGTGACTTCAGCCGTCAAGGGATCGGCGTTTGCGGCAGCCTCGTCGTTGAAGGGCAGCAAACCCTGATCCAACAGAATGCGCCGTCCGTCTACGGTCTCGAACACAGAGATAATCTGATGACCGGAGCCTGCAGAGGTGCCGCTGTTCAAGAACCGGATTTCTTCGCCCGTCACGCGGCCCGCCATGATGACGGAAAGGTAATTGTCCTCCTCGGGCGATACCTCAACTGGCAGCGGCACAGGGTCTTGCGCAAGGCGGGCGTCAATCTCGGCCAGCACGCCTTCTTTCCACTCCAGCCGGTCCAACTGCCAAAAGCCGAGCCACAGCAGAATGCCAAGGCCCCCAAGACCGATCACCACGGGAAAGAGAAGTTTGCGCATTGGTCCCCCTGTAAGTGCAAAACGCGCGAGGTTTGCCCCGCGCGTCTTGTCGTTTCAAACCGGTGAGGTCAAGCCGTCACCGCGCCTGCGTTACTGGCCCCAGACGTAGACTGCGGCAAAGAGGAACAACCAGACCACGTCGACGAAGTGCCAGTACCAAGCCGCCGCCTCGAAGCCGATGTGCTTTTCTGCGGTGAAGTGGTTCCGGCGCACACGCAGGTAGCAGATGAACAGGAAGATCGTGCCGATGATGACGTGGAAGCCGTGGAAACCCGTCGCCATGAAGAAGTTGGCGCCATAGATGTTGCCCGCCAGACCAAAGGCCGCGTGGCTGTATTCGTAGGCTTGGAAGATGGTGAAGATCACGCCCAGAACAACGGCGAGGATCAGACCGTATTTCATGTCTTCCTTGTTTTCTTCGTGCACAAGCGCGTGGTGTGCCCACGTGGCAGCAGCACCGGAACACAGCAGGATCAGAGTGTTGATCAGCGGCAGGTGCCACGGGTCGAACGTCTCGATCCCAGCAGGGGGCCAGACACCGTCAACGGCGGGGGACTGTGGCCCCATGGGATACATCGCGTGCTTGAAGAAAGACCAGAACCACGCTGCGAAGAACATGACTTCGGACATGATGAACATGATGAAGCCGTAGCGCAGGCCGATGCGGACCACCGGCGTGTGATCGCCCTGATGGCTTTCAACGATCACTTCTGCCCACCACGCGTACATGCAGTACAGCACACCGGCAAAGCCCATCAGGAACATGTAAGGATTGTCCTTTGTGTCCATCCAGATCACGGCGCCGAACAGCATAACAAACACGGCAACGCCGGTCAGCAGCGGCCAGATCGACGGCGGCAGAATGTGGTAATCGTGGTTCTTTTCGTGTGCCATGAGTTGTTCCCTTCAGGGCGTTGGTCTTAGTTCGTTTCTGTAACCGGCGCGGCAGGGTCTGTCACGTCCAGCGCGGCGTTGTCGTATTCTGCGGGCATGTCGTTGCGGTGGAACGTGTAACCCAGCGTGATGGTGTGGATGTACTGGCCTTCGCGGTCGTCCACGATGGCCGGATCGACAAAGAACGTCACCGGCATCGAGATCGTCTCACCCGGTTGCAGGATCTGCTGTTCAAAGCAGAAGCAGTCGATCTTGTCGAAGAACCCGCCCGCCTCATAGGGGGCAACGTTGTAGGACGCGGTGCCCATGATCGGCTCGTCTGTTGGGTTCGTGGCCTCGTAGAAGGCCAAAGCCGTCTCGCCGATGCGGACTTCCATTTCCCGCTGCACGGGCTTGAAGTCCCACGGCATGTCGCGGGCGGTGGAGCTGTCAAAGCGCACCGTGATGGTCTGGTCCAGAATGGTTTCCGAACCGGTGGCGACAACATTCGTCGCCCCGCCAAAGCCCGTCACACGGCAGAACCAGTCGTAGAACGGCACGGACGCCCATGCGAGGCCGCCCATCAGGAACACAACGCTCACCGCTTGGGCCGCTGTGCGCGACGGGCCCTCAGGGATACGGTTGAACGGATTGAACTTCATTCGGTCGCCTCCTCTGCTGCGGCGGCGGCTTCGGCGGCACGCTGTTCAGCGGCTTCCAAAGCACCTGGTTCAAGTTGTGGTCGGGCCACGTGGTCAAACCGTTCCATCTGGCGGATGTCCGTCAGGCCAAGCACCTTTACGACGGTCAGGCCGAAGACGATGCCGATCAGCGCCAGCAGCAACAGGCCAACGCCGGTGTTCCGGCCGCGGCGACGCTCGTGGATTTCATGTTCAACCTTGATCGCCATGGCTTACCACCCTGCCCAAGCTGTCAGGCCGTTGGCCCGCAACAGGGCTTCGATCAACAAGGCACCAAAGTGGCCGAACAGGTAGTACAGCGACACCTTGAACGTATGCTTTTCCACGGCGTGGTTGTCTGCCTCACTGTCCGCATCGGTGCGGGTCCAGATGTCATAGCAGCCCTTGAGGAACCAGATGTTCAGCCCCAGCGCGACGACCAGATAGAACGGCCCGCCAATGGACGTGAACCCGAGGCCCAACGCGACCAGTACCAGCGGCACGCAGTAGGCCAGAATATGGTTGCGCGTCGCCTTACGGCCATGCGTTTCCGTCAGCATCGGCACGTTTGCATTGCCGTAGTCGGACTTCACGAACAGGGCCAGCGCCCAGAAGTGCGGCGGCGTCCACATGAAGATCAGGGCGAACATCAAAACGCTCTCGATCGACACGCCACCGGTCGCAACCGCCCAACCAATCATAGGGGGAAACGCACCGGCCGCCCCGCCGATCACGATGTTCTGCGGGGTCGAGCGTTTCAGCCACATCGAATAGATGACGGCATAAAAGAAGATGGTGAAGGCCAACAGGCCAGCGGCCAGCGCGTTGGTCGCAAGGAACAACAGGATCACAGCGAAGAACGACAGCGCCATGCCAATGCCCAGCGCCTCACCCGGTGTGACAGCGCCAGAGGGGATCGGGCGGTTTGCCGTCCGCTTCATGATGGCGTCGATGTCAGCATCCCACCACATGTTCAACGCGCCGGAGGCCCCTGCCCCCACAGCAATACACAGGATCGCCACGAAACCGATGAACGGGTTCACACCGACCGGTGCGACCAGCAGACCCACAAGGGCCGTGAACACCACCAACTGCATCACACGCGGCTTCATCAGGGCGAAATAATCGCCCATCTGCGCCTCGCGGGTCTGCGTATGGTTGGTGATGTCAGTCATCGTTATCCTTTCAGGTGCGGGTACAACCCGCCCTCGCTTTAGGCTGGGAAGTCGATCTTGGCCTGCGCCAGCCACTCTTCGTAGACGGCAGGATCAACAACTTTGACGGTGATCGGCATATAGGCGTGGTCCTTACCGCACAGCTCGGAACACTGGCCAAAGTAGATGCCTTCACGCTCTGCGGTGAAGTGAAGCTGGGCAAAACGGCCGGGAACAGCGTCCTGCTTCACACCGAACGCAGGGATCGTCCAGGAATGGATCACGTCGGCACCGGTAACAGTCATCACAACAGTCGCACCCACGGGGACAACAACGGCAGTGTCGGTGGCCAGACGGAATTCATCCTCGGAATAACCGGCTTCTTCCAGCTGGGCGATGATGCCGTCGTTCAGGTTCCCTTCGTTGTAACCGATCATGTAGCTTTCAAAGAACACATCTTCGTCGGTGTACTCATAGGACCAGAACCACTGGTAACCCGTCACGGTGATGTTGATGTCACCTTCGGGGATTTCCTGCTGGTGGAACAGGACGGGCAGCGAGAATGCACCGATAAAGACAAGGATCACGATCGGAACCACGGTCCACGCCACTTCAAGCGGGGAGTTGTGCGTGAAGGTCGCCGGTGTCGGGTTCCGCTTGGCGTTGTAGCGCAGGATGACCCAAGCCAGCAGGCCCACGACGAACAGAGAGATCAGGGTGATGATCACCAGAAGCATGCCGTCCAGCCACTGCAGCTGGCGCGCCTGTTCCGTCACCGCCGGCTGAAAGCCCGTTGCGCCCGGCGTGGGGGCGCCAACGATCTCGAGATCTTCAATGGCGGTCTGTGCAGCGGCGGCACCTGCGGTCAGAACGCCAGCAGCGGCCAGACCAAAACGTTTTGCGAATGTCATCATTTGCATATCGATCCCTGTACGGAGGCGCAGGCTGTGCGCCGATCTTAGGTTCCCCGAGACTCAAAACGGAATCCCGTTGTATTCGAGCGGCGTCATCCCATATCCTGAACAGCAACTCAAGCGATCCAGACGTGTCAAACGGTCGCTTTTTGATCCAAAACCGCGAAACAGTCAGGAAACCCAAGCATGGCGCACGACCCTTTCCGCCCGTTCGAGACGAATCTGGATCAGGAGAGCGCTTTGGCCATGGTCAGGGATGCAACCGCAGGGGCCGATGACGGGGAGTTGTTTCTGGAACGTCGCAGGTCCGAGGTGCTGTCTTTTGACGACGGCCGCATCAAGACCGCCAGCTATGATGCCTCCGAAGGGTTCGGCCTGCGCGCTGTGCGGGGTGAGGTGGCGGGCTACGCGCATTCCACGACCATCGACGAACATGCGTTGAAACGTGCGGTTGATACCGCGCGTCTTGCGGTCGGGGCTGGTGGCGGAACGATGGCAGACGCTCCGCCGCGCACCAATACGGTCCTTTATACAGACGCCGATCCTATGGCCGAGGCGACCTTCCCAGCCAAAATCGACCTGCTGAAAGAGATCGACGCTTTTTGCCGCGATCTGGACCCGCGGGTTGTCCAAGTGAGCGCGACGCTTGCCGCGTCCCTCCAAGAGGTTCTAATCCTGCGGCCCGAAGGCACGCTTGTGACAGACACCCGCCCCATGTCGCGGCTCAATATCTCTGTGATCGTCGAAGAGAACGGCCGTCGCGAAAGTGGCGGCATGGGCGGCGGTGGCCGTGCGGGGCTGATCGGGCTCACGTCACCGGACCACTGGCAACCCGTTGCGCGTGAGGCGTTGCGCATTGCTCTTGTAAATCTTGAAGCCGAACCGGCCCCTGCTGGCGTCATGGACGTGCTGCTTGGACCCGGCTGGCCCGGCATCCTGCTGCACGAGGCCGTGGGCCACGGGCTTGAGGGGGACTTTAACCGCAAGGGCACATCGGCTTTTGCAGGGCTGATGGGCCAGCAGGTCGCCGCCAAGGGAGTCACGGTTCTGGACGATGGCACCATCCCCGATCGGCGCGGGTCGATCACCGTGGATGACGAAGGCACGCCTTCGGGCAAGAACGTCTTGATCGAAGACGGTATTCTGGTGGGCTACATGCAGGACCGTCAAAACGCCCGTCTGATGGGCGTCAAACCCACCGGCAACGGACGCCGCGAAAGCTTCGCCCACATCCCGATGCCTCGAATGACCAACACATATATGTTGGGCGGCGATGCCGACCCCAAGGATATGTTGGCAGGCCTTCAGGACGGCATCTACGCCGTGGGCTTTGGTGGCGGTCAGGTGGACATTACCAATGGCAAGTTCGTCTTCAGCTGCACCGAGGCCTACCGCGTCAAGAACGGCAAGGTCGGCGCGCCCGTCAAAGGGGCCACGCTGATTGGCGACGGGGCGACGGCGCTGAAACAAATCCGCGGCATCGGTAACGATATGGCCCTTGATCCGGGCATCGGAAATTGCGGCAAGGCGGGCCAATGGGTGCCTGTTGGCGTCGGCCAACCCTCGCTTCTCATCGGCGGGCTGACCGTGGGTGGCGCTGCCGCATGATCGAAGGCAGCTGCCTCTGCGGTGCGATTTCATTTCGCCATGCAGCGCCGGAGATACTGGTGGCCTGCAACTGCACGGCCTGTCGTCGCTACCGAACCCTTTGGGCCCATGGTGACCTGCCCGATATTGAGATTACTGAAAATGGCCCCGCCATTCGTTATGCCCGCACGGACGGAGACGGCGACTTGCTGTTTGTCAGTTGCGCCACCTGCGGCGTGACCACCCATTGGGAAGCCGCAGACCCTGACAGCACACGCCGCGCTGTGAACGCTGCTTTGTGCGACCCCGAACAGCGGGACGGGCTGCGAATCCGGCAATTCGACGGGGCCGACACGTGGACGTTCCTCGATTGATACGAGGCGCTTTTCGCACCCGCCCCCTGACGGGGCCTGAAATCGGCTGGTTCCGACCTGCTCTTGCAATCATTCTGGCGCTGGCCCTGCCCTCCCTCGTGGCGCTGGTCCTGATCCTGAACGGCGCACCCACAATTTCCGGACCGCCCAAAGATGGCACAGGCTATGATTTGGCCGATCACATTGGGATCGTTCTTGGAATGCTGACGGTCTCGCCGCTTGTGTCGTGGATGATCTCGCCCGTGGCTTTGGTGGCACTGAGGGCGGCCGCGATGCTGGGCTGGGCCGGATGGGGCACCGCGATCATTGCGGCGTTGGCTCTGGGAATGCCTTTTGCGCATGTCGTCTTGAATGGTGACCTGACGACAGACGAACATGCCCTGCCGTATCACCTTGCCGTGGCAATCGGCCTGTTGGGATTAACAATCTGGGCCAGTTTCTGGTGCATTCTTAGGTTGAGTCAAAGAAAACTTAAACAACCATAGAAATTGATAACCTTCCGTTAACCTCGTCCGCCTAAATATGATTCTGCAACAGGCGGAGGATCGGATGACCGGGAACTTTAGTTCTTCCACTCACCCCCCACTCCCACCCACCACGGAAGATGATCGCGTTCATAATCTCCGTCTGTTGCGCTCTCGCCGTGTGGGGCCGGTGACCTTCCGCAGATTGATTGCCGAACACGG
>JAHDFG010000105.1 GCA_020628265.1 Pseudooctadecabacter sp.
GATCGGGGTCGGGGCGGTCGATCAGCAGCAGTTCTTCAACCCAAAGGGGCCGCGCGGCGATCTCGAAATTCTCGCCATCACGGGCACGTTTATAGGCGCGTTCGCCGTCGATCTTGACGGCTGAATAGGCGGGCGGGATCTGCATGATGTCGCCCACAAAAGCGCCCAGGGCGGCCTTGATGTCATCATCGCTGGGTCGGTCATCGCTTTCGGCAATCACTTCGCCCTCGGCGTCGTCTGTGTTGGTCTTCTGACCAAGGCGCACGGTGAAGGTGTAGGCCTTCAGCGCGTCGGTGATATAGGGCACGGTCTTTGTGGCCTCGCCCAAGGCCACGGCCAGAACCCCCGTTGCTTCAGGGTCAAGCGTGCCCGCATGGCCTGCCTTTTTGGCATCCAGCGCCCAACGCACCTTGTTGACGACGGAGGTCGACGTGATGCCAGCCGGCTTGTCGACCACCAGCCATCCGTGCAGATCGCGTCCCTTGCGTTTGCGTGCCATTGCGCCCTCTTCTTGATCAGGCGGGCGAGGTAGCCGAGCCGCTGTTGCCCGTCAAGTCACCCTGCAGGCGGGGCAAGCACGCCGACGATCGGCCCCAACTGCCAGCCGAAGTCGGACCGGCCTGAGCTTGCATCAAACAACCGGCTGACCTTGCCATCGAAGTAGAGGGCGTTGGGCGTACCAATCCGGTCGCGAAACAGCGTGCCAAAATCGTGGAAGTTCACGGCTTCATTGGAGATGGCGAAATAGGCAGTTTGTCCATCTGCACTGGTACCCACGCCGTTGCGAATGAACTTTGATGTGCCGCCTTCGATAAAGCGGGGGTGCAAGGCCTCGTCGATGACCAGCATCGGGCCTGACTGGGTGGCATGGGTGCAGTCCGGCGTCTCCGCCAGATACTCCAAGGTTTCGATGACCTGCAGTGCATCCGGCAGAATGCAGAACACGCCATTGGGCAGCAGCCCGAAGTTCCCGGGACCTTCAGAGGAAATGACCCTCATTTCCGCGCGGCCGTCTTCGATGTAGTGGCCGACCGGCCGACGGTCGTCGTGGTACATACCTGCGTTCATGGCAAAAAGCAGGTCGCGTCCTGCTTCACGCTCTACGGCGTTAAAGCTGCCCAGAATCGCCCCGCTGCGATCCCGTAGGAACAATTGCAGGTCCTCGGATTGGGAGACTTCGCAGACCGTATAGGACGCACCAAGGTGGTCGATGTCCTCACAGGTGACGGCCATCGCAGGTGACGCCCAAAGTGCTGCGAGCCAAAGCCAGCGCATCAGTCGTCCAGATCCTGCCGGACCCGTTCATCGGCAAACATCGCGCGGGTGGCGTCCATCCGGTCGTACATATCGTCGATGCGGAAGCGCAGGTCAGGGGCGTGCTTCAGCTTCATACCCTTCGAGATCAGATGCCGCAGCTCGCCCTTGTTGCGGGCCAGCGCCTCAATCGCCAGATCCGCGTCCTTGCCACCCAAGGGCAACACAAAGGCCGTTGCGATGGACAAATCCGGTGTCATCCGAACCTCACCCACGGTGATGGACATGCGCTGCAGGTCGGGGTCGTGGACCTCTCCCCGCTGCAAAAGCTCCGATAGGGTGCGACGGATCAATTCGCCAACGCGCAATTGCCGCTGCGACGGGCCGTCCTTGCCATGAAAACTGTTCTTTGCCATGGGGTGCATGTAATCAGAGCGTGCAGCTTTGCCAAGTCGGACGAAAGGGCAGGACATGACGGATAAGCCAGGTGTTGTGATCACGGGGGGATCAGGCCGGATGGGTCAGATGCTGACGAAGGCGGTTTTGGCGTCCGACGATCTTGCGCTGGTCGGCGTTCTGGAACGGGACGGCCACGACTGGATTGGCCGTGATGTGGGCGACTGCATGGGCGGTCAGCCTGTCGGTGTGACGGTCAGCGATGATGCGGTCACAACCTTTGCCAAAGCGCAGGCTGTGATCGATTTCACTGCACCCGCTGCGACTGTTGCGTTTGCAGAACTGGCCGCACAGGCGCGTGCTGTCCATGTGATCGGCACGACCGGCCTGACAGATGATGACATCGCCAAGCTGGATGCTGCGGCGCGCCATGCCGTGATCGTACGGGCGGGGAATATGTCCCTCGGCGTGAACCTGCTTGTGCAATTGACGAAGAAAGTGGCGGCAGCCCTTGATGAGGATTTCGATATCGAGATCATCGAGGCGCACCACCATCACAAGGTTGACGCACCCTCAGGCACCGCCCTGATGTTGGGCGAGGCCGCTGCCCAAGGGCGCGGTGTGGACCTGCGGGACGTGACTGACAGCGGACGGGACGGAATCACCGGTGCCCGAACCCGTGGCGATATCGGTTTCAGCG
This sequence comes from Pseudooctadecabacter sp., assembly GCA_020628265.1. Taxonomy (GTDB): domain Bacteria; phylum Pseudomonadota; class Alphaproteobacteria; order Rhodobacterales; family Rhodobacteraceae; genus Octadecabacter. Next base: position 2,351 of record JAHDFG010000105.1, read on the forward strand.
CCATTCGCGGAGGCGATATCGTGGGCGAACACGATGTCCTGTTCGCCGCAGCTGGTGAGCGGATAAAGCTTAGCCATATCGCCACCGACCGCAGCATTTTTGCGCGCGGCGCGCTTAAGGCTGCGTTGTGGGGGCAGGACCAAAAGCCCGGTGCTTACGACATGTTTGACGTGCTTGGCCTGTCGGACGAGTGAACCAAATCGCAACCTGACGCGTATTAATTGGGTAACCGAGTTCACGAACCGAGGTCCCGAAGATGCGTTTTGTTTTGATCAGTGCCCTTGCCCTTTTTGCCTCCGCCACGACAGCGGCAGCTTTTGAGCGGATCAGTGAACGGTCGTCCTTCATGGATGCCGTTGGTGGCAAGGATTTGCGGATCAGCCTTTACGGGCTGACGCTGAACGTTCTGGACAACGGGCAGATCACGGGCCGTGCCGTGGGCTATGACATCACCGGATCATGGTCATGGGAAAACGGCTATTTCTGCCGTGACATGGACTGGTCCGGCTACCCGATTGAGTACAACTGCCAATTGGTTGAGGTGGACGGGGACCGCATCCGGTTCACCGTCGATCAGGGCGCAGGCGACGACGCGGTTCTTCGCATCCGCTAGCCCAAGCGCTCAAAAGTCGATGGCGAGGCCCTTTTTCTCCCAATCGCCGTAGCGCACGGGTTCAGGGCCGTCGCGCCCGCCCAATTCTTCCGGCAACTCTAATTCCTTCGCTTTCTTGCGGCGCTCTTCCGCCTCGGCGAGCGCGCGCTGGGCGGCGGGCGGTAGGTCTTTGTTTGGCTCGGACATGGGCTCTCCTTGCGGACTTTGTGTCAGTGATATACGCCCCGCGGATCATTAGCCAAGGGGTGCGAGATGTCGCAGCAACAGGGATTGGGTCCGCGCAAGGCTGCGCTGTATCTGCTGGATCAGGTGACAGGGAACGGCAAATTGCTGCCCGAGCTGATCGGCGACGGTGCCCTTCAACATCTCCCGCCTGAAGACCGCGCCCGCGCCCAACGGCTTGCGACCCAGACCTTGCGCAGCTTGGCGCGTGCAGACCGTCTTTTGGCACGGTTCGTGGAACGGACCCCGCCTTTGAGCGTCCGCAATGTGCTGCGGCTGTGCACCGTTGAACTCGCTGGTGGCGAAGCGGCCCACGGCGTGGTGAATGCAGGTGTTGAACTGGTCGCGCGGAACAAGCGCACGGCCTCTATGAAGGGCCTCGTCAACGCGGTCCTGCGCAAGGTCGCCGCTGATCTGCCTGCCGGATGGGACAAACTCGCCGTCCCGCGCCTTCCCGGCTGGCTGCGCAACCCGTTGAAAGACGGCTACGGGCCTGAGGTCGTGGCCGCGATGGAGCGGGCGCATTTTGCTGGTGCCCCTCTCGATCTCACAGCCAAGGGTGATGCCGCTGCACTGGCCGAAACCCTTGGCGGCACCGTGCTGCCCACAGGCACCCTTAGATTACCGGAGGCCGGACAGGTCTCTGCCTTGCCCGGATATGAGGCGGGCGAGTGGTGGGTGCAGGACGCCGCCGCCGCCATTCCGGTGAAGGTACTTTCGCCCAAAGCAGGCGAGAAAATCCTCGATCTTTGCGCGGCCCCGGGCGGCAAGACCATGCAGATTGCGGCGGCGGGCGCAGATGCCACGGCCGTCGATTCCTCGGACCAACGCATGAAGAAGGTGGCCGAGAACCTTGCCCGCGTGAAGCTGAAAGCGACCTGCATCGTCTCCGATGCCTTCGCGTTCGAGGTGTCCGGTTTTGACGCGATCCTGCTGGACGCACCTTGTTCGGCCACGGGCACGATCCGTCGTCACCCCGATCTGCCCTATGCCAAGGACGGGTCGGAATTTGCGGCTCTGATTTCTCAGCAATCCGCGATGATCGACCACGCCCTGAGCCTCCTGAAGCCAGGCGGACGCCTCGTCTTTTGCACTTGTTCGCTGCTGCCTGATGAAGGCGAGGTTCAGGTCGAAGAGGCGGTGGCCCGCCATCCCGGTTTGACCGTCGAAGCAGAAGCGTTGTCCATTGACGGGGTCGACCCCGCATGGCGCACCGAAGAGGGCGGGCTGCGTCTGCGGCCTGACTATTGGCTGGATCAGGGCGGCATGGACGGATTTTACGTCGCTCAACTGCGAAAGCCTGCGTGACTTGAGGCCATAGCCCGCGTATAGTTTGCCCACGCAAAGATGCTGAATAGCACGGGCGAGAGGCTTATTGGTGGTGGCAACATCCAACGGATATACAAGACCCGTGCGTCTGATGGACCGCGTGCACGCCCGCATTGCGGCGCGGTCGCGGCCTGCGACGGGCTTCCGGTCCACGCCCGAGCCCAAGATGATCGGCCATTTCGCACGCGGTCGGCAGCTGATGGCCGGCAATTTCCTGTTTGCAGGCCAATTGGTCGAAGCCCCCGGTGCGAGCATCTGGGACGTCATCGCAGAAATTGAGATGGACCGCTCGCAAGTGCACGGGTTTACGTGGCTCGACGATCTTGCGGCTGTCGGTGACAACAAATCCCGACTGATGGCGCAGGAATGGCTGGCCCAGTGGATCGAACGCTATGGCGCAGGTCGGGGGGACGGCTGGACCGCGGATGTGACGGGTCGCCGGTTGATCCGCTGGATCGCCCATGGGTTCTTTCTTTTGCGCGGTGCCGACAAGGCCGCGTCCGAGGCTTATTATAAATCCGCCGCCCAGCAGGCGATCTTTCTGTCCCGCCGCTGGAAGGCCGCACGGCCCGGGTTGCCGCGGTTCGAAGCTGTGGCAGGTATGATCTATGCGGGTCTCAGCTTGTCCGGCATGGAAGACCGTGTTGCACCCGCGGTTGAGATGTTGACCCGCGATTGCAAATCCCAGATCGGGCCGGACGGCAACATCACGTCCCGCAATCCCGAGGAGCTGCTGGAGGTTCTGACGCTCCTTGGCTGGGTTGAAGGCGCGTTGAAAGACAGCGGAAAATCCGTGCCCGAGGCGTTGATGTCTGCAATGCACCGCATCGCGCCGACATTGCGCGCCTTGCGGCATGCAGACGGCGGTTTGGCGCGGTTTCATGGCGGTGGACGGGGCCTTGATGGTTGGCTGGATCAGGCCCTCGCGACGGTCGGTAGTATTGAACAGCCAAGTCAGGCCTTGCACATGGGATACGGGCGTCTGTCCGCGGGCCGGACGTCTGTCGTGATGGATGTGGCACCCCCGCCAGCAGGCGCCTCCGCAGCCGAGGCCCATGCCTCGACCCTCGCGATGGAGGTCACGTCCGGTCGCAGACCCCTGATCGTCAACTGCGGCTCCGGCGTCAGCTTTGGCCCTGAATGGCGCAGGGCGGGGCGTGCGACGCCCAGTCATTCTACTCTGTGCATTGACACATTGTCGTCGTCTCGGATCACGGTGGACAAATCCGGCGCGGAATTGATGAGCGATGTGCCCAAAGATGTGCGGTCCGAATTCAGCGATCTGGCGGATGGCACGCGTCTGGCAACGGCCCACGACGGCTACCGCCCGACCCACGGTCTGACCCATGTACGCACGCTCGACATCACGTCGGACGGGCGGGCGATAGCGGGCGAAGACCTGCTGACGGTTTTGGACGCCGCTGATGAGGGCCGCTTTGACAAGGCCCTTGATGCGGAAACCCTGCAGGGCATCCCGTGGTCTGTCCGGTTCCACCTGCATCCGGAGGTCGAGGCCGAGGTTGATCTTGGTGGCGCGGCCGTATCGCTGACCCAGAAATCCGGCGAGATTTGGGTGTTCCGGCAGGATGGCGCCACCGAAATGCGGCTTGAGCCTTCGGTTTATCTGGAAAATGGCCGTTTACGGCCTCGTGCCGCGCAACAGGTGGTTTTATCTGGCCGGACTTTGTCCTATGCGACGCGCATCCGTTGGTCGTTGTCCAAGGCGCAGGACACTCCGATTGCGTTGCGTGACGTGGATGACCCGACGGCTCTGGATTTCTGACCTGCCTGAGGGGGCCCCATGACCGATCTTCACCCTATCCGCCGTGCGCTGTTGTCTGTGTCTGACAAGACCGGATTGATTGAACTGGGCAAAGCACTGGCGGACCGAGGGGTTGAGCTGCTGTCTACTGGCGGATCGGCCAAGGCGCTGCGCGATGCCGGATTGGACGTGCGCGACGTGGCCGATGTGACCGGCTTCCCTGAAATGATGGACGGACGGGTCAAGACGCTGCACCCCGCAGTCCACGGCGGCCTGCTGGCCCTGCGCGACAACGACGCCCATGTCGCCGCGATGGACGAACATGGCATCGGTGCGATCGACCTGCTGGTCGTGAACCTCTACCCGTTCGAGGCCGCTTTGGCCCGTGGGGCCGAGTATGACGAGATGATCGAGAACATCGACATCGGCGGCCCAGCGATGATCCGCGCAGCGTCCAAGAACCATGCTTTTGTGAACGTGGTTGTGGATGTCGAAGACTATGACGCCCTGTTGGCCGAGCTGGATGCCAACGACGGGTCAACAACCTTCGCGTTCCGTCAGGGTCTGGCGCAAACCGCCTATGCCCGCACCGCTGCCTATGATGCGGCCGTCAGCAACTGGATGGCGGGTGCCATTGGTAATGTGGCCCCCCGTCGCCGCGCGGTGGCGGGCACCTTGGCCCAGACCCTGCGGTATGGTGAGAACCCGCACCAGCAGGCGGCGTTCTATGTGGATGGCTCTGACCGCCCCGGTGTGGCGACCGCCCAGCAGCATCAGGGCAAGGAACTTTCCTACAACAACATCAACGACACCGATGCGGCGTTCGAACTTGTCAGCGAGTTTGATCCTAAGGACGGTCCCGCAGTGGCGATCATCAAACACGCCAACCCCTGCGGCGTGGCCCGTGGTACGACGCTGGCCGAGGCTTACACCAAGGCCTTCCAGTGCGACCAAACCTCTGCCTTTGGGGGGATCATCGCCCTGAATGGTGAATTGGACGCCGAGACAGCCGAGGCCATCACTGGCATCTTCACCGAAGTCGTTATCGCGCCGTCTGCCACGGACGAAGCAAAGGCGATGTTCGCTGCCAAGAAGAACCTGCGTTTGCTGACCACCGGCGCTTTGGCCGATCCGATGACCACCGCCCAGACGATCCGTCAGGTCGCGG
>JAHDFG010000106.1:0-5552 GCA_020628265.1 Pseudooctadecabacter sp.
TGTTGGGCCGTCTGGCAGGTATCCAGCGAATCGAAGGGTTAACGCCTTGTTTTGGGGCGTTTGGACGGTATGGCACGCGTCTGGTTTGCGTATGGCAAGCGTATGGCAGCGGGGCTGGCAACGCCATGGTTAACGGGCCGTACGATGGGTTTTGTTAACGTTTGACGCCGCGCGGCGCTGTTTGAGCCGGAGGCTCAAAGGCGCCCCACCCGCCGTCCCATCAGCGCTCCGCGCGGGAGTTTTCGGGTCAGAAGAAGGACCTATTGCGCGAGCGCGTTGACCAAAGCGCGTGACGGGAAGCAGGTAGGGGTTATCCCTTGGGCCTCTTGCCACTGTCCGATGGCGCGGCGGGTGCGGAAGCCTGCCAGACCGTCGGCCCCGCCAACGTCATAGCCCGCCGCAATCAAGCCCCGTTGCAGGGCTGCGATGTCGGAGCGCAGCAGGGTGTCCACGGGCTGCCATGGGGTGCGGAAGTCGCCCACATCATAGGCGATCCGGTCGCCCACGTGGCCGATGAACAGGGCGTAGGTGTCGGAGTTGTTGTAGGTCTTGATGATGTAGAAGTTGGGCGTCACGAGGAAGGCAGGGCCAGACCGGCCTGCGGGCATCAGCAGGAACGCCTCGCCCTGCCGTTCATTTGCGGGGAAGGGGCGACCGGTGACGCGGGTGATACCCAAGGCCTCCCAGTCTGCGATGGTCTTGCCCTGATCGCGTCCTGCGAGGGTGCAGGGCAGGCTGTCGGGCAGAGTGACCTCGAAACCCCAGTCACGCGCTGGATTCCAGCCGTTTAGCCCTAGAAAGTTGCCGATGGAGCGGATCGTGTCTGCCTCGGACGTCCAGATGTCCGCCCGCCCGTCGCCGTCGCCATCGCGGGCATAGTATTCGAAACTGCGCGGCACGAATTGCGGCTGGCCCATGGCCCCCGCCCATGAGCTGCGCATCTGGCCGGGTGGGATGTGGCCGGCCTCGACGATCCGCAGGGCGGCGACGAGTTCTTCGGTGAAATATTCGGCGCGGGTGGACATGAAGCCCTTGGTGCCCAGCACGCGGAAGGTGTTGTGGGGGATGGAGACCTGCCCGAAGCCGCTTTCGCGGCCCCAGATGGCGAGGATGATGTGGGCGGGGGTGCCTGTGGCGGCCTCGGTCTCGGAGAGGGCGGTGGCGAAACGTTCCGCATAGCTGCGCCCGATGCGGGCGGTGGCGGCCATGTTGTCGGGGCGGAAGTAGCGCGCGGGGCTGCGGAATTCCGATTGGGTTTGCACGCGGCGTTCGGGCGGTGTGGTGCCCGGTGGGACCAGATCGGGGAGGTCCCAGTTGAGGGTGACGCCTGCGAAGGCCGCGTCAAAGGTCGCACGGCTGACGCCGTCGGCTTCCGCGCGCGCCCAGATGGTGGTGTTCAGCCAATCGCGGAACTGGCGCTCGACGGCGGCGCGGTCTTGGGCCGCGCTGAGCGTGGGGAGGAGGGACAAACAAAGGGCAAGCGCACGGAACATGCCCCACGATACCGCAGATCGGCTATGCGTCCATGGTTCGGTTGCCCGAGGGGCGGGCGCAGGCGGTCAGCCGCCGCGCACCGTGTCGATCATCAGTTGCACGTTTTCGGGGTCCGCGTCCGGTGTGATGCCGTGGCCGAGATTGAAGATATGGGGGCCGCCGGAGAAGGCGTCGACGATCTTGCGGGTCTCGGACACCAGTGCGTCGCCGCCAGTGACCATGTGCGACGATTTCAGGTTCCCCTGCACGCAGCCGCCCGTTTGGACATGTTTGGCGGCCCAATCGGCGGTCACACCATCATCCAGTGCGATACAGTCTGCACCGATGGCCGCATGCAGGCCCTCGTACTTTTCGCCGGCCCCACGGGGGAAGGAGATGACGGGGGTGTCGGGATGGCGTGCCTTGAGGGCGGCGGTGATTTTGGCGGCGGGTTTCACCGCGTAGTTCAGGAAATCGTCGCCCTGTAGGGAACCAGCCCAGCTGTCAAAGATTTTGACGACTTCGGCGCCTGCGTCGATCTGTTTGGAAAGGTAGTCGATGGTGCCGTCGGTGATGAGGTCAAGAAGGGCCTCGAAGGTTGCCTTATCCTCGGCCTTCAGCGCATGGGCGGGGCCTTGGTCGGGCGTGCCTTGGCCTGCGATCATGTAGGTGGCGACGGTCCAAGGCGCGCCGGCGAACCCGATGAGCGTCGTTTCAGACGGGAGTTCGCGGCTGAGGATGCGGACGGTTTCGTAGACGGGTGCCAGATGGTCGTGGATGGCGTCGGCGGGTTTCAGGGCCTTCAGGTCGTCGGGCGTGGTCACGGTGCTGAGGCGCGGGCCTTCGCCGGTGACGAACCACAGATCCGCGCCAAGAGCCTGTGGCAACAGCAGGATGTCGGCAAAGAGGATCGCCGCGTCAAAGCCATAGCGGCGGATCGGCTGCAGGGTGACCTCCGCGGCCAGTTCGGAATTATAGCAGAGTGACAGGAAATCACCTGCCTCGGCCCGCGTGGCGCGGTATTCCGGCAGGTAGCGGCCCGCCTGACGCATCATCCAGATGGGGGGCGTGGGCAGGGTTTCACCGGCAAGCGCGCGGAGGATGGTCTTTTGGGTCATTTGGGCACTCCTGTCATGGCAATGGTGTCTCTTTTGCAGGCACCCAAGTCAATAGAGTTGTCAGGTTTGGTTTACAGGTCTAAGAGTCACTGTATGGAATTTGAATACCCCTCATCCGATGCGCCCTTGAAGATTGGAACCCGTGGATCGCCTTTGGCGCTTGCCCAGGCGTATGAGACGCGGACCCGTCTGATGGGGGCGTTTGCGTTGCCGGAAGACGCGTTCGAGATTGTCGTGATCAAGACGACCGGCGATGACCGGACGCTGATTGACGCGGATATTGCGCTGAAGACGATTGGCAACAAGGGGCTGTTCACCAAGGAGATCGAGGAGGCCATGTTGGAGGGCCGGATCGATATCGCGGTGCATTCGACCAAGGACATGCCGGTTGAACAGCCTGAGGGGTTGGTGCTGGATGTGTTCCTGCCGCGTGAGGACGTGCGGGATGCCTTCGTGTCGCTGAAATACGCCTCGATTGACGAGCTGCCTCGCGGCGCTGTGGTGGGGACATCCAGCCTGCGGCGGCGGGCGCAGTTGCGGGTGAAGCGGCCTGATCTGCAGGTTGTCGAGTTTCGCGGCAACGTGCAGACGCGGCTGAAGAAGCTTGAGGACGGGGTGGCGGATGCCACGTTCCTTGCGATGGCGGGGTTGAACCGGATGGATATGGATCACGTCCCCGCCCATGCGATTGCGCCTGAGGCGATGTTGCCTGCGATCGCGCAAGGGACCATCGGGATTGAGTATCGCGCCGATGATGCGCGGGCGCGGGCGATGGTGTCGGCCATTCACCACACAGAGACAGGCCAACGGCTGGCGGCTGAACGGGCGTTTCTGGCCGCGCTGGACGGGTCTTGCGAGACGCCGATTGGTGGGTTGGCGTTGATTGAGGGCGATAGCCTGTGGTTGCGGGGGGAGATCTTGAGCCCCGATGGCGCGCAGGTGTTCACGGGCGAGGCGCGCGGACCGGTGGCAGACGGGGCGGCCATGGGCCGTGGTTTGGCCGAGGAATTGCTGTCGCAAGCGGGCCCTGACTTCTTCGCGGCGGTGGCTGAGGGCTAACCCTTCCCCTGCGCCCGTGCTAGGCACGGGGCATGATTGAACAGACCCTTCTGATTGGTGTGGTGTTCGTGATCGCCGGAACGATCAAGGGCACCTTTGGCATCGGGTTGCCGACCGTGTCGGTGGCGCTGCTAAGCCAGTTCATTGCACCCCATGCGGCGGTCACGCTGGTGGTCTTTCCGATCCTTGTGTCCAACATCTGGCAGGTCATCCGCATGGGCGTCAGTGCCGATACGTTGCGCCGCTATGGGCTGCTTTGTGTCGTGATGATGATCTGCCTTTTCTTGACGACGTTTGTCACGGCGCTGGTGTCAACGGATGCGCTGTTGATGATCATCGGCATTGCGATCGTTATCTTCGCCGTGACCAGCCTGATGGGGCGCGTGCCTGCCTTGCCGGACCGCTTGGATAAGCCCGCACAGATCGGCGCGGGCGTCGGTGCAGGCATTCTTGGCGGGTTGACGAGCATCTGGGCCCCGCCGGTTGTGACCTATCTGGTCGCGCGCCGGACGGAGAAGGACGAGTTCGTGCGGGCTTCTGGCCTGATCCTTGCGCTGGGGGGGATCCCCTTGGCGCTGGGCTTTTGGCAGGCCGGGTTGCTCAACGGGGAGACCGCGCCCATTTCCGCCATGATGGTCGTGCCCGCTTTGATCGGGTTTTCACTGGGCGAGGTGATCCGCCGCCGGATGGATGGGGCGGTGTTCCGCAAAGCCCTGATGTGGATGTTCCTTGCGTTGGGGCTGAACATGCTGCGGGCTTCGCTGTTCTGACCTCAGTCAGGGATCGTCTTGCCGGGATTGAGGATGCCGTGGGGGTCCAGCGTGACCTTCATCTTGCGCATCATATCGAGGGCCACCCCATCCTTGCGGCGTCGCATGGTGTTCAGCTTGCTGAGGCCCACGCCATGTTCAGCCGAAAAGCTGCCGCCAAGCTCTTCGACGGTGTCTTCGATGGCCTCAACGATCTTGTCGTGCAGTTCCGCGTCCGCCCGCGTCGGGTAGACCGAATAATGCACGTTCCCGTCGCCCAAGTGTGAGATGAAGAAGGGCTCGCAGCCCGGGTCCAAATCAGCGGCGCGGGCCGTGGCGCGGTCAAGGAAGGTCTGCACCTGATCCAGCGGCAGAGCGACGTCCGTGTCCACGATGGGGGACCGCCAGAAGGTCAGCTCGGCTGCGGCTTCACGGCGTTCCCACATGGTGCGGCGCTGGGCCTCGTTCTGGGCCACGACCGCATCCGCAACGTCGCCCCGTTCCATCGCATCGGCGAGGATGGATTGCAGCATGTCTTCGATGTCCATGGCGGTGGTCGTTGCGACCTCGACCATGATGTTGATGTCATGGGGGGCGTCAAAGGGTTCGCGCGCGCCGTCCACGCGGGCCATGTGCACGTCGATGTAGTGGCGCGGCATGTATTCAAACGCCTCGACCGCGCCGCCGGTTTCGTCCTGCAGGCGGTTCAGCAGTGCCAGCGCGGCATCGAGGGAGGCCACCGCCACCATCGCAGTCGCATATGTGCGCGGCTTGGGGGCCAGTTTCAGAACCGCCTTGGTGATGATGCCAAGCGTGCCTTCGGCCCCCACGAGAAGGTGCCGCAGGTTCAGGCCGGAGTTGTCCTTGCGCAGGGATGACATCAGGTCGACGACACGTCCGTCTGCCAGTACAGCCTCGATCCCCAAGACCAGATCGCGTGTGTTCCCATAGCGCAGGACGTTGGACCCACCTGCGTTGGTGGACAGGATGCCGCCGATCATCGCCGACCCTTTCGCGCCGAAGGTCACGGGAAAGATAAGGTCATGATCGTCCGCGGCCTCATGCAGGGAGGACAGGATTACGCCTGCGTCCACTGTGGCTGTGCGGGCGGCGGTGTTGATGTCGTGCACGGTGTTCATTCGGTCCATCGAGA